>JAGGNB010000039.1 GCA_017886375.1 Octadecabacter sp. | reverse complement strand
CGCGCCGTGATCGAGTTTTAGGCTGCGTCTTGATGGTCGGGCGCAGAATCGCGCCCGACCAAGATATCAGTCGAAATGCAGTGTCTTTACCTCTTGGTAGTCTTCCAACCCCATTGCGCCGCCTTCGCGCCCATTGCCCGATTGTTTGTAGCCGCCAAATGGTGATCCGTAGTTGAACCCGCCGCCGTTGATGTGCACCGCACCCGCGCGCAATTGCGCGGCGATCTCTCATCCCTGCAATACGCTCGGCCCCGACATATCAGCACCAAAATACATCACACTCCGGCACCCAGCTGCGATACGCCCCAGATCACCGCGCTCGCGCAGCAGGGCTGCGGGCGTTGACGTTGCGCGCGACAACGCCGCCTCGATGTCGTCACCGACCAAATCCATCATCACCGACACCGCACGCGGCATCGCCAAATCAGCGCCTGCCAACGTGCCATCCGCCAGCGTCAGTCGATTGTCTTTGCGAAAAACATCGCGCCCATTGAGGGTGAAGTGATCTATCATCGACCCCGCCGTCGCCATCGCATCCGTCACCAGAAAAATCTTATCCGATTGCGGTTTCGCCGCCAAAGCCACGTTGATCGTCGATGGGTGGACATGAATGGCGTCCGCGATCAGGCCAGCATAAACGTCACCCCGCGACAGGGTCGCGCCGACCAATCCGGGTTCGCGGCTTGTCAGTTGGCTCATCGCGTTGAACAGATGCGTGACACAGCGCGCGCCTGCGTCAAACGCCGCGTGGCACGTGCCCATATCGGCGTTTGTATGGCCCAGCGACACCACGATCCCCGCGTCCGCCAGATTTTTGATCTGCTTGAGCGATGTATTCTCTGGCGCGACTGTGACCATGATGTGCGCCAACCGATCCGCAGCCGCCAGCAGTACGGACAGGTCTTCATCATCCATCGGGCGGATCAGATTGGCATCATGCGCGCCTTTGCGGGCAACGGACAGGTGCGGACCTTCAAGATGGATGCCCACAATGCCGCTGACCCCTTCGGCAATGGCGCGTTCAACCGCGTCAATGGCCGCGCGCGTGCGGGCAGGGGTGTCGGTGATCAAGGTCGCCAATACGGCCGTCGTGCCTGTTGTCGCGTGGGCGTCAGCAATCGTGCGCAACGTGGCGACCGATTGATCGTCGTTAAACATCACGCCGCCACCGCCATTGACCTGCAAATCTACAAATCCGGCGGTGATGACACCACCCTCCAATGTCACCGTCGGGCAACCGTCCGGCACCGCCGCAAGCGGCACGATGCTAAAACACCCGTCCGATCCCGCCACAAGCGCGTGTGATGAATGCAGGGTCTGACCATCATAGATCAGCGCCCCGACGTAGGCTTTGTCGATGCCAGACATTTTCGGTTTGATCACTTTCGTTGGTGGCAGGACTCGTCATTCACAATGTCGCGTGAACGGCGCGTGCATTCAACCTTTGTCTGGCCCAACGCCCGCCGCAAGACTACAGTCCCCAGACCATAATACAGGGGGACACCATGCAGCTTAGATCAGATTTTTCCACGCGCGAGGTCGTCCGCCCCGGTGACGAAGACTGGCGTGCGTCACCTATGCCCGGCGTTGACCGCATGATGTTGGACCGCGTCGGGGATGAAGTCGCGCGCGCCACAACAATCGTGCGCTATGCCCCGAATTCACGCTTTTCGCAGCATTCCCATGACGGCGGCGAAGAATTCATTGTCCTTGAGGGCACGTTCAACGACGAACATGGCAGCTATCCCAAAGGCACCTATGTGCGAAACCCGATCGGCACATCGCATTCGCCCTTTGTCGGTGATGATGGCTGCACGATCTTGGTCAAACTGCATCAGTTTCAGCCCGATGATCTGGCCCCCGTGGTGATCGATACCGCGAACGCTGCGTTCCGGCCCGGAATGGTCGCTGGGCTAAGCGTCCTGCCGCTGCACGCCTATGGCACCGAAAGCGTCGCACTTGTCCGCTGGGCACCAGACACCCAGTTCAATCCCCACACCCATTGGGGCGGGGAAGAAATTTTCGTGCTTGAGGGGACGTTTCGCGATGAATTGGGTGACTACCCTGCGGGAACGTGGATACGCAGCCCGCACAGTTCCAAACACACGCCCTTCACCGGACCCGAAGGCGCGCTGATTTTGGTAAAAGTCGGGCACCTGCCAAACGACGTCTGAGGCTGCAAACCGCGATCCGTCGATCACCCTTGCTGGGACGTCACCGCGACAACGCCGCGCTTGCCCATCGGCCTAGCGCAGATTGCAAATGTCACGCAATCGACGCAGCGGCTGTCATCAGTGCGTGATGCAATGTCGCCGCTGACGCGCGTGGGCCAAAGATACGCACATGATCGTCCGCCGTGCGACGGATCACGAAACATCCCAACTGGTGAATAACCGTGCGGCGCACATCCCCTGCAACCATCTGCCGTATAGGAACAGCACAAAGCCGTTCGCACATATCACGCATCGCCGCGCCAGTGATGTCAAAACACACCCAAGCGCCGGATTGCTCCGTCACAGACGCATTGTCGCCAAACAAGGTTTTAAGCTGATCGGCGATCAATTCATGGCTCACCCGCGGGGCACCAAGCATCCATTGATCCGGCCCCATGCAAAACCCCGCTTCGGGGTCATGCAGTACCGCGCGTCCGGTTTCGGGCACGGCGCCAAGCAGCTTTTTCAGCACCTTTCGGCACGCAGCCTCGCGCCCCAAACGTGCCGCAACAGACGCCAAGGCGACGCCATCATTTTCCGTGATTGTAATGTGGTTGAACACATCAACACGCGGGGTCGCCCCGCCAAGGGCGGTGATGGTTTGAAGATCATGCACGAAGCCGCTCCCCCTTTGGGTCAATAAAGTGCGCGCTGACAATTTCCACTGCAACGTCGACGCCCGTCAGCGGGCTGACAAGGCGCATCTTTTCGCCGATCCGGTTGGACCCGTCCTTGATGAACGCCAGACCAATGGCATGGCCAAGGTTGGGCGAATAACACGCCGACGTTACATAGCCCTGATCATGGGCCGCATCGACAGGTCCGTCAGCATTCATCAAGTGCGCACCTGCTGGCACGGGATCGCCTAAATCCAGTGGTTTGATACCCACTTGCATCAAAGCATCGGCTGCGTTCATTCCGTCCCGCCGCGACAAAACCGATCCGATGCTGTCCTTGGCTGTCGACACCATACGCCCCATGCCAAGGTTCAGCGCGCTGGTTGTGCCGTTCAACTCATTGCCCGTCGCATGACCCTTTTCCATCCGCATCACGCCAAGCGCTTCGGTGCCATATGGGGTCACGTCGAATTCAGCGCCAGCTTCCATGATCTTTCGCATCAGCGCGTCGCCGTAGGCTGTTGGCACCGCAATCTCGAACGCCAATTCACCGCTGAACGAAATGCGGAACAGTCGCGCGCGCAGACCGCCACAGATGGTGATATTGGCGCAGGCCATGAACGGGAAGGCGTCGTTGCTGATGTCCTGATCTACAATCTTTTCCAGCAGTTTCCGGCTGTTGGGCCCCGCGACAGCGTATTGCGCCCAAGCTTCAGTGGTCGAAATCAGCTGCACGTCCATGTCGGGAAACAGACATTGGCGAACGAATTCCATGTGGCGATAGACGGGCAGGGCATTGGCGGTTGTGGTTGTGACGACGAAATGATCCTCCGCCAATCGCCCTGCCGTGCCATCATCCAGCGCAATTCCGTCTTCGCGCAACATCAACCCGTAACGGACCTTGCCGACGGCGAGCTTTGCGAACCCGTTGCAGTAAATCTTGTTAAGGAAATCGGCGCTGTCCACACCTTGCACATCAATCTTGCCCAATGTCGTGACATCGCACACGCCGACGGAACCGCGCGTCGCGAGAACCTCACGATCAACACTTTCACGCCAATGGCTCTCACCCTCTTTGGGGAACCATTGCGCCCGCATCCAGTTGCCGACCTCAACAAACACTGCGCCTTGTTCTGCAGCCCAAGTATGGCTTGGTGTCAGTCGTTTTGGGTGGAAATCCTGCCCACGATGTCGTCCTGCCAGCACACCAATCGCGGTGGGCGTATAGGGGGGGCGGAAGATCGTGGTGCCGACCTGCGGGATCGTCTTGCCCGCCAGTTCCGCCATAATCGCAAGCCCGCCCATATTGGACGTCTTGCCCTGATCGGTTGCCATGCCCAGCGTGGTGTAGCGTTTCAGGTGTTCGACAGATCGAAACCCTTCTTGATGGCTCAGCTTCACGTCTTTTACGGTCACGTCGTTCTGTTGGTCCAGCCACGCGCGACTGCACCCTTCAACGTACCAAAATGGCGTCAGGTTGACGGGGGCATCTTCGGCTGCGGGCAATTTGGGCAACCGCCCTTTTAGTCCCAAAGCCGCGCGCGCCGCCTGCGCTCCGCCCCGCAGCGCCCCTGCGGTGGACATATCGCCATTGGCCGCCCCCGCGACAATCATCCCGTCGGGCAGGGTGCCACCGGGAACGAACGCGGCCAAATCCGCGTTCCACGTTGGGCGACCGCGTTGATGGCAGGTCATATGGACATTCGGGTTCCACCCGCCCGACATGCCAAGCGCGCCAATATCGAGGGTGCGGATCGTCCCATCGGCGAGCTTTACATCCGCAAAGGTCAAACCAAGTCGCCCCTTGGTATCAACGACTTGCCCGTGCAAAACCTCAAAATCCATACTTCTGGGCGCATCGGCGCGCACATCCACAACGGCCGCAATCTTAACACCCTTTGCGTGCAGATCGGCGGCGGTGCGGTGGCCGTCGTCATTGTTGGTGAAAATCGCTATGCGCTTGTCGGCCGCGACGCCGTAGCGGTTCGCATAGGTGCGGATCGCAGACCCCAACATAATGCCGGGACGGTCGTTGTTTTCAAACGCAATCGGGCGTTCAATCGCCCCCGCTGCCAACACGGTGCGCTGGGTATAAATGCGCCACAAAATCTGGCGCGGTTTGCCGGCATCGGGTACGGCCACGTGGTCGCTGACCCGTTCCACCGCGCCGTAAATTCCGTGATCAAACGCGCCAATCACAGTCGTGCGCACCATCAAGCGCACGTTTGGCAGGCTTGCCAATTCAGCGACAGCGCCCGCAGCCCAAACCGCGCCCGCATCATCGCCAATGCCAAACGTCTCGGAATTCAGCCGCCCACCAAAGGTGAAATCTTCATCTGCGAGGATGACATTGGCACCTGATCGACCCGCCGTCAGTGCCGCCATCAGACCCGCAGGGCCAGCGCCGATCACCAACAAGTCGCAGTGCAAAAACCCTTTGTCATAGACGTCGGGATCGTCGAGCAAAGACAGCGATCCTAGGCCAGCGGCCTTGCGAATAATCGGCTCATAAACCTTTTCCCAGAACGCTTTGGGCCACATGAATGTTTTGTAGTAAAAGCCCGCTGTCAGGAAGTTCGAGAACCGGTCGTTGATCGCCATCGCGTCAAAGCGCAGCGATCCAAGGCGGTTCTGGCTTTTGGCAACCAGCCCGTCGAACAGTTCGGTCGTCGTCGCCCGCGTGTTGGGTTCCTGGCGCGCGCCACTGCGCAACTGCACCAGCGCGTTGGGTTCTTCTGACCCCGCCGAGAGAACCCCGCGCGGGCGGTGATATTTGAACGACCGCCCCATGAGCCGCACCCCATTGGCGAGCAATGCCGATGCCAAAGTGTCGCCCTGATACCCGATGTAGGATTTGCCATCAAATTTGAAGTTCATTGGTATGGCCGTATCGATCTGCCCACCGTCTAATCTGTTCTTTTGGGTCATTTGCTCCGCCCCTTCCCGCGGGCCACGTCACGCGCCATTTCAACTTTGGAAATCTCATGGGTTAGCGTGTTGCGCGTCACCACAAGCCAGCTTCGATCGCCCGCTTCGTGAAACCACAGTTCCTCGTGCCAGCCCGCCGGATTGTCGCGCAGGTAGGCGTATTCATAGAAATCACGGGTGGCGGTTTCGGCGTCAGGATCGGGGCGTTCGATCAGTTTTGCGTCACCCAGATAGGTGAATTCCGAACTATCGCGCGGGCCAAGAAGGGGGTGATCAATAATCATAGGGCACCTTGTGGGGTGGATGTGGAATTTGAGTTGTAAGGCCAAGATGAAGGGGCAAGACAGTGGATCAATGCAGATTGGGCTGATTGCCCACCCCTTTTTCGTCGATCATCCGGCCTTTTTCGAACCGATCAAACCTGTAGTCCGTCGCGAACGGGTGCGGCGCGTCTTTTGCCAGCAAGTGCGCAAAGCAAAACCCGCTCGCGGGGGTCGCCTTAAAGCCGCCGTAACACCACCCGCCATTGAAATAGAGACCGTCGATATGGGTTTTGTCGATAATCGGGGACCCGTCCATCGACATATCCATCACGCCGCCCCACATCCGCAACAGTCGCGCCCGCCCGAAGGCCGGAAAGATCGCCATGCCACCTTCGCAGACGTCTTCGAGTACGGGCAAGTTGCCGCGCTGGGCATAGGAATTGTACCCGTCCAGATCGCCGCCAAACACCAACCCGCCCTTGTCCGACTGGCTGCAATAGAAATGCCCCGCGCCAAACGTCACGACACCAGCCATGACGGGTTTCAGACCCTCAGAGACGAACGCCTGCAATACGTGGCTTTCCATCGGCAAGCGCATATTTGCCTTTGACATCAAGCGCGAAGATGAGCCGGCAACGGCGCAGCCGACCTTGCCCGCCCCGATGAACCCGCGCGACGTTTCCACGCCCAAAACCGTGCCGTTCTCGATTTTGAACCCCGTCACTTCGCAGTTCTGGATAATATCAACGCCACGGCTGTCCGCCCCGCGCGCATACCCCCACGCCACCGCGTCATGGCGCACGGTGCCGCCGCGATGTTGGGCCAAACCACCCTTGATCGGGAACCGCGCATCTTCTGTGTTCAGATAGGGGTAGCGTTTCTTGATCTGTGCGGTGGTCAGCATTTCGGCGTCCGCGCCGTTCAGTAACATCGCATTGCCCCGCCGGATAAACGCATCGCGCTGTGCGTCGGTATGGATCAGATTCAGGATGCCGCGCTGGGAAATCATCGCGTTGTAGTTGAAATCCTGCTCCAATCCCTCCCACAGCTTGAGCGAAAATTCATAGAACGGCTCGTTGCCATCAAGCAGGTAGTTGGACCGGATGATGGTCGTATTCCGCCCCACATTGCCGCCGCCAATCCAGCCCTTTTCCAGCACCGCAATGCGCTTGCCGCCAAATTCTTTCGCCAGATAGTACGCCGTGGCCAGACCGTGCCCGCCGCCGCCGATAATGATGATGTCATAATGCGGCTGCGGTTCAGGATCGCGCCATGCAGGCGTCCAGCCTTTGTGACCGCTCAGGGCCTGTTTGATGACCTGAAAACCGGAATAGCGCATGTAATTAATCCTCTTTGTCACACAATGGCCGCTCAATCTGCCACCGTCCTTTGGGGAACGGACATTTAGCGGTGCAAATACGACATCATGGGACGTTACGCCCACCTTGCGGTCACGTGGCTTGCAGACTAGGCCGCATCCAAGCCACATCTAGAAAGCTTGCAGCCATGATCCTCAATATCGACGTTCAATTTGAGTACCGGATGGATCAACCGACGGATGTTTTTATGCAGGTTCAGGCGCCAAACCTTTCTGATCAGCGCGTGCTTGGCGAAACGGTCAAGATGTCACCTGTTGAACACATCAAAACCGTTGAGGCCGAATCTGGCATCGGCCAGCGCACCTTGCTGCGCACCACGGGTGATCTGGCCTATTCCTACAGCGCACAGATCGACGTGACCCGCCCTGTTCATGATATGTCCACGCTGGCCGCGGTTGCCCCCCATAAATTACCCGGTGACGTGGTGCGCTATCTGATGCCGTCGCGCTATTGCCTCCCCGATGAGGTACAAGTGCTTGTTGGATCTGGCTTCGATCATCTGTCGGGTGGCGCGCGGATCGCCGCGATACGCGACATGATTTTTGCCGATTTTGAATATGCTATCGGATCAAGTGATGCCCAAACCACAGCTGTTGATAGCTACGAAAACCACCAAGGGGTGTGTCGTGATTATGCCCATGTGCTGATTTCACTGGCCCGCGCTGCAGCCATTCCAGCCCGCTTTGTCAGCGCATATGCGCCAAACGTTAAACCGCAGGATTTTCACGCCGTCGCCGAAGTCTATCTGGACGGCGCATGGCATCTTGTGGATCCGACCGGCATGGCGCGCGCGGACGAAATTGTGCGGATCGGCGTTGGCTTGGACGCAGCAGAGGTGTCGTTTCTCAGCAGTTTTGGTCCGATGACGCTGTTTTCGCAAACCGTTGGCGTGACAGTGGCCAAGTAATTTGGCCCATTACAGCGGGCTGAACCGCCCGTCATTGAACTCTTCTACCGGGCGAACCCAGACCGCACCGTCCGCATCGTCATAAATCACCACGTTGGATCGGTCTGTCTCAAGAACGGCGGGGCCGATCAGACGATACAGCCCCCCCTTGTGGTGGCGATGTGTCGCCTGCCAGTCCTGCGTCCGCGTTACGCGTCGCCAAAGGGACGCCAAGCGGGTCACAGCGATAACACCGATCCGGTGATCGCATTGGGCCGATAGGTCGTGCAGCCCTTACAACCGGCATCATACGCCGCGCGGTAGATGTCTTTGAACGCCTCAAACGGGATATCTTCGGGGCAATTCACGGTCTTGGAAATGCCGCTGTCGATCCATTCCTGCGCGGCCGCTTGCATGGCGATGTGATCATCGGGTGACAGGTCCGCGACGGTCACGAAACTGTCGGGCAGGGGGGCGTTGGGCCCGTATATCTGCGCAAACTGCCACGCCGCATAATCCATGACCCGCTCACTTGATTTTTCACCGTTGGGCGTGATGATCGTGCGCGTGAACGAGGTCGAAAATATTGGCTCGATCCCCGATGACACATTTCCTGCAAACATTGATGTGGTCCCCGTGGGTGCAATTGTCGTCAGCGTGCCGTTACGAAGCCCGTGTCGTTCCACCAGTGTGCGAATGTCTTGATCCAGCGCCTGAATGCCCCGTGATGCCAAATGTTTATCAGCATCATAGAGCGGGAAAGCCCCGCGTTCTTTCGCCAAAAGGGCGGAGGCGCCATAGGCCGCATTCTGGATGGTTTGCATCCAGCTGCCCAGCAAAAACACCGCCTTTGATGACCCATACCGCACACCCAGCATTGCAATTGCATTCGCCACACCTGTAACACCAACTCCGATGCGACGCTGATCTTGCGCCTGCTGTCTTTGTGCATCCAACGCAAAGCGTGACACATCCAACGTATTGTCGAGCATGCGGACCGCCACCCGCACCAGCTGGCGTAATTGTGTGACATCCAGTCGCGCGTCGGGGGTGAATGGCGCGCTTACCAGCTGCGCGAGATTGATGGACGCCAGCGGGCAGGTGCCATTAGGGGGCAGGGGCTGTTCGGCGCACGAATTGGTCGCCGCGATGACTTCAAGATAGCGCAGCGGATTGGCCGCGTTGATCCGGTCGATGAACAAGACCCCCGGTTCTGCAGCTGCGTAGGTCTGTTTCATGATTGAATTCCACAGATCACGTGCCCGCAGGCGGCGCATCACGGCCCCTTCCCAAACCAGATCCCATGGTTCATCAGCCGCGATCGCAGCCATGAAGTCGTTCGTCGCCATGACTGACATGTTGAAATTGCGCAGCCGCGTGCGGTCGGATTTGGCGTTAATAAAGGCTTCGATATCGGGATGATCGCACCGCATGGTCGCCATCATCGCGCCGCGCCCCATCCCGCTGACAATCATTTTGCAGGTGGAATCAAAGATATCCATCGCCGCAAGTGGCCCTGCCGCGCGGCAATCAAGACCGCGCACCACGGAGCCAGACGGCCGCAACGTCGAGAAATCAAAGCCAACGCCGCCGCCCATCTGCATCGTTAAAGCTGCGTCCTTGAGGGTGTCCATGATACCTTCAACGGAGTCGGGGATCGTGCGCATCACAAAGGTATTGCACAGGGTCACATGGCGCGCCGTGCCGCAGCCCGACAAAATCCGCCCCCCCGGAAGCACCTTGAAATCATTCATTGCTGCATGAAATTCGGCGGCCACTTTATCTCGCTCGGGTGGGGCTTCGTGGGCCGCCAAACCCATCGCGACCCGCGCCCAAGTGTCGTCCAATGTCTGGTCAATTGTGCCCCCAGCCGTCGCATATCGATACTTTGCTTGCCAGATTTGTGCAGCCAATGGTTGTGAAAATGCCGCGGTAATTTTTTGTGTCCGTTTTGCATCGCGCAATTTAGAATCCCATCTATATCTCGAATTATTAGGAACTAAGGCGCAAAATTGATTAATGAAGTGTCAATAATATTTAAAACTTAAGGTTGAGTTGTCGAGTCACGTAATCTCTCAAGTGTATTGCCCGGATTTTGGTCAGGTGGTCCCTATTTGCATGATGGTCAAGGTGCAAACTACGGGCCCAGAATTAAGATAATATTAAACGTCACGGGGTACGGAGAGATGGGTCAACAGCAGAATCGGCCGTGCGCACTTTGATTTGGAAAGGGTTGGGCACCTATCATGGCGGTCAAATCAATCAGATCCACATTGGACATGGGCAGGCTCCATCTGTCTGAGGCGGAGGCATCGTTGGGTATTGCGCGGCGCCTCAGGGCGGCGGTGTGGGTCTTTGACATTGATCGCGCGCGGATTGTGTTTGCCAACGATGCCGCGTGCCAATTGTGGCAGGCCGACACCGAAGAAGACCTGTGCGCCCGCGATATGGCCCTGGACATGACCCCCACGGTGGCCAAACGGTTGAAGCAATATCAAATTGATTTCTCTCAGGCGGACTCGATTTTTACCGAACTCTGGACGCTTTATCCCAACGGCGAACCCATGGGTGTTATGGTCGTGTTTCGTGGCTTTCGCCTTGATGACGGGCGCATGGCAATGCAATGTGAGGCGCTGAGCGACGCGCAGGATCAACCTGACAACCTGCGCAGCGCTGAGGCGCTTTTGCACACCGATGTGATGATTACGCTGTTCAGCAGGGACGGACCGCCGCTGTACCTGAACCCTGCAGCGCGCAATGCATTTCCCACGCCGCTGAATTCGTTTGAGGCCCTGTTGGTTGATCCGGCTGACTTCACGCAGATGGTGGCACGAATGGCCGAAGTGGGTGAACACCGCTTGGTCACCAAAACGCACACTGTTGCGGGGACCCGTTGGTTCGATCTGTCCGTCAAAAGCTGTTCGGACGCGGTGACGGGGCAACCCGCGATCCTTCTCACCGCCATTGATGTGAGCGAACTAAAAGAAGCCCGCGACACCGCGCGCCACCTTGCAGACCGCGATCAGTTGACCAACCTGCACAACCGATCCTACCTACAGAACTATCTTGAGGGGCTTGAGCGCAGTGGCGACACCTCTGGCTGCACGGTGATCTTCTTTGATGTGGACCGCTTCAAGCTGATCAATGACCGCTATGGCCATGACGCTGGCGATACTGTCCTAAAACAAATTGCCATTCGCGCGCGCGCAGTTTTGAGTCCGGAAGATATGCTCGCGCGGCTGGGCGGCGATGAATTTGTGATCGTTATCGAAGGGGACAGTTCGAAAGCGGCGCTTGAATTACAAGTGGAAAAACTGCGCAGCGCGATTTCCAAACCGATTCCGCATGACAAGTCTCGTATCGACGCCACGATCAGCGTCGGGATCGCCGGGTATACGGACGACTCGGACTGTTTCTCTGATGTGATGCGTCAGGCGGACATCGCGCTGTATGCATCCAAACAGGGCGGGCGAAACTGCACCACATTCTTTAACACCCAAATGGGCAAAGCCGCGATTGCCCGCGACCAGATTGAGGTGGCCCTAGGTCACGCTGTCTTGGCAGACGAATTCATCCTGCATTATCAACCCCGTCTCGACATTCAATCTGGAGAGATCGTTGGCGCAGAAGGTTTGGTGCGCTGGCTGCATCCCGAGCGGGGGATGGTGATGCCGGATGTGTTCATCCCGATCTGTGAGGAAACTGGCCTGATTGATGAACTGGGTCGCATTGTTCTGGAAATCGGCTGCACTCAGGCGATCGAATGGCACCAAGCTGGGCTCGACCTTGATGTCTCGCTGAATGTGTCACCGCGCCAGTTTTCTGATCCGGGTTTCGTCACAACCTTACAGGACTTCGCCGCGCGGCCAGGGTTTCCCCACGGCAGGATTGAACTTGAGATCACAGAGACAGTCCTGATCGGCGAACATAACGAAATTGCCGAAAAGCTTCGGGCGATCACCGCAATCGGATACAGTATTGCGATTGACGACTTTGGCACCGGCTATTCCAACCTATCCTATATTTCGCGGTTTCCGCTGACCTGTTTGAAAATCGACCGCTCCTTCATTGATCAATTGCCGGCCTCTGGCCCGATCGTTCAACTGATCCTGACCCTTGGCCAGCAAATCGGCGCGCGTGTCGTTTCTGAAGGCGTCGAAACACAGGAACAGCTGGACTGGCTGACCGACAACAACTGTAAAGAGGCGCAAGGCTACTTCATCACGCGGCCCCTCGCGGTGCGCGATTTCGAACGCTTCGTGCAGGCATTCGCGCCGTCAAGCCAGCGTGGCCGAGATGAATACCGCGCCTGACCGACGCCAAACCTAGACGCTGCCTGCGATCTCCTGTCTGGTGCACCCAAAGCAAGGGACATCCTATGGCCGAACTTACAAAACGAATTGCACAAGGGCGCGGCGATGCTTCGGCAGATTTGGTTCTGCGTGGCGCTCAGGTGTTTGATGTCATCACGGGCGCAATGCTAGACGGTGATGTGGCGATTTGTGGCGATACCATCGTTGGCACCTGCGCCGATTACGACGGCAAACAAATCGTGGATGTCACCGGCCTCACCCTCGTGCCCGGTTTCATCGACACGCATCTGCACATCGAAAGCAGCCTTGTCACGCCGTTTGAATTTGACCGTCTCGTCACCCCCCTTGGCGTGACCACCGCGATCTGTGATCCCCATGAAATTGCGAATGTTTTGGGCGTCGCGGGCATCCAGTACTTCCTCGATGCGGCCCTTGAAACTGTGCTTGATATTCGCGTTAACCTCAGCTCTTGCGTGCCCTCAACCGACATGGAAACCTCTGGCGCGCGGATTGAGGCGGCGGACCTGATCGCGCTGCGCGACCACGCGGCGGTGATTGGTCTGGCCGAGGTCATGAACTACCCTGGCGTGATCCACCAAGACCAAGGGATCATGGCGAAACTTGAGGCGTTCAAAGGCGGCCATATCGACGGCCATGCGCCGATGTTGTCGGGCAAAGATCTGAACGCCTACATCGCCGCTGGCATCCGCACGGAACACGAAGCCACGACCGCCGATGAAGCCCGCGAAAAGCTGCAAAAAGGGCTGCGCGTGTTGATCCGCGAAGGGTCGGTGTCCAAAGACCTCGACGCATTGTTGCCGCTTCTGGATGAACGCACTGCCAGCTACATGTGTTTTTGCACCGATGATCGAAACCCGCTGGATATCGACGAACACGGACATCTGGACTACATAATCCGCACCGCGATCAAACGCGGCACATCCGCTGTCGCAGCCTACCGCGCCGCATCGCTGTCAGCCGCCGAAGCCTTCGGTCTCAAAGATCGCGGCCTCATCGCGCCGGGTCAGCGCGCAGATATCGTCGCCCTTGGCAGCTTGGAAAATTGCGATGCGAAAATGACCTTCTGTGGCGGCGTCCATGCCGCTGAAACTGCGTTCAATGCGCGTAAAATTACCCCGACAATCGGGCGCAATTCTGTGCAGGCCCCGATCGTCACAGCAGGCGATTTCCGCACCACATCCAACCGCGCCGAAACTGACGTGATCGGCGTGATCCCCGGTAAAATCATAACCGAGCATCTGCACGAAGTGATTGAGCCGCAAAACGGTGACAAATCCCCCGACATCGCCCGCGACCTGATCAAGATCGCTGTCATCGAACGCCACGGCATAAACGGCAACATCGCCACGGGCTTCGTGAAAGGCTTCGGTTTGCAACGCGGTGCCATTGCCTCAACCGTTTGTCATGATCACCACAACATCGCCTGCGTCGGCGCGAATTACGACGATATGGCCCTGGCCTGTAACCGCATGACGGCACTTGAGGGGGGATTTGTCGTCGCCGAAAACGGTAAAATTCTGGCCGAACTGGCCCTGCCTGTGGCGGGCCTCATGAGCCTCGAGTCGTTCGAACACGTGCGCGAAAAACTTGAAATCCTACGTGCCGCTGCGAAATCTTTGGGCGTCACACTGGATGAGCCGTTCCTGCAACTGGCGTTCCTCGCACTGCCGGTGATCCCGATGCTCAAAATCACCGATCGCGGCATGGTCGACGTCGCCAAATTTGAAATCATCTCCTCTTAGGCGCGTCTTTGCTTGATAAATATCCCGGGGGGCCCGAAGGGTGGGGGCAGCGCCCCCTCCACGCCCGCGGCACGCGCCTCACAACCCGTTGACGGGCACCTTCAGCACCGGATTTCCGTCCTTGTCGGTTGGCACATGCCCGGCCCGCATATTCACCTGTAGTGCCGGGATAATCAGCTTTGGCATCGCCAGTTGCGCGTCGCGATCTGTGCGAAACTTAATGAAATCCTCACGGGACTTGCCGCCGCCGACATGGATGTTGGCCGCTCGTTGGTCCGCCACCGTGGTTTCCCATGCAATGGCGCGCCCGTTCGGCCCGTAATCATGACACATGAACAGGCGCATCTCGGCGGGCAGGGCCAGCACCTTCTGGATGCTGTCATACAACTCACCCGCGTCCCCGCCCGGAAAATCCGCCCGCGCCGATCCGCCGTCGGGCATGAACAGCGTGTCACCAACAAAGGCGGCGTTCCCCATCACATGCACCATACATGCCGGCGTATGACCCGGCGTGGCCATGACATAACAGCTCATATCGCCAACGGTGTAGGTGTCACCGTCGCTAAACAACGCATCAAACTGCGACCCGTCGCGCTGGAATTCTGTGCCCTCGTTGAACACTTTTCCAAAGGTTTCCTGCACCACCATAATCTTTTCACTGACACCGATTTTGCCGCCCAGCTTGTCCTGTATATAAGGCGCAGCGCTCAAATGATCGGCATGCACATGGGTTTCGATGATCCAGTCCAGCGTTAACCCGCGCTCGGTAATCCGCGCAACCAGCTGATCGGCGTGCTCGGATGTGATGCGTCCGGCGGCGTAATCAATATCCATCACGCTGTCGATAATCGCGCAGTGATCCGAATTCGGATCCTTGGCGATATAGCTGATTGTGTTGCTCGCTTCGTCAAAGAAGCCTTCGACCTGCGGCTGGATATCCATGTTCACGGTCATACGGTTTGTCCCAACGGTTGCAATTTTGATTTAACGATCTTGGCAATCACGATGCCAGTGATCATCGCGCCCGTAAAGGTCAACACGGCTGGGTCCAGCGTTCCCAAAGCAGGCAATGCCCCACCGGGGCAGAACCCGGCGATGCCCCAACCGACGCCAAACGCCGTTGACCCTGCGATCAGGGGCGCATCAATGGATCGTAATGTTGGCAGGTGGAACACATCGGCCATACGCGGCGCAGGGCGGCGCAGCACAAACCGGTATCCCAACGCCGTAACGCCCAACGCACCGCCCATAACGAACGCCAGTGACGGATCCCACGTTCCCGCAATATCAAAGAAGTTCAACACCTTAGCAGGGTTGGCCATGCCACCCAAAATGATACCGTACCCGAAAATCAGCCCGATGGCATAGGTCATCAAGAACCGCATCATACTGCACCCCCAATCATATGGCGCGTGACGTAAACCGTCACCACCGCCGCGATCATGAACACCACCGTGGCCACGATAGAACGCGGCGACAATCGCGCGATGCCACAGACGCCGTGCCCTGATGTGCAGCCGCCGCCATATGTCACGCCGACCCCGACGATCAATCCGCCAATGATCATAGCTGCGCTGGAAACTGGCACTTGAACCGTTACCGATTGGCCGCTGACCACCCAAAAGAGCGCGGGCGCGCTGACCATTCCAGCCAACAGACTGGCGCGCCAACCCCAATCGCTGCGTGACGTCGGCATCAGAAAACCGGCCAAAATGCCAGTGGCCCCCATGACGCGGCCAAAATTGGCCATCAACAGAACGGACGCCAGTCCGATCAATAGGCCGCCCCCAAGGGAGGCGAGAGGTGTGAAATCAGTGGGCATAGCGATCCTCATGAATTGGGTCCGCTCTACATACGCATCAGACGCGATACTACAACCGCGCCCGCATCAGGCGCCCGTATCAGGCGAGTGTTCCGTCCGGCGCAAGCGTCAGCGTCGCAGGCAGCGCATTGTCCAGCACACTTTGTGCGTTCGGGACATCGTTGTTTGTGGCGCGCCGCGTCGCCGCTGTGCGGCTTAACCCATGGCCCAGCCAGCGTTGAATCAGGCGCGCGCGCAACTCTTCAATTGGCACATCAAGGCGCACCGACAGCGTCCAGAGCGGCGCCAAATTGAACCAAGGTGCGTCATCATAAAGCAGATAATTGCCCTCAACGATGATCACTTCGGCGCTAGCGGGAACGATCCGCGCGCCTGCAATTGAAATGTCGCGGGTGCGATCAAATGTTGGAACCGCCACGTCGACGCGTTCCTTCAGGCGGCGCACCATATGCACAAATCCAGCACCATCAAACGTCTGTGGCGCGCCCTTGCGGTTAAGTTGGCCGCGTTCTTCAAGCACCTGATTGTCCAGATGAAACCCGTCTTGTGGCACCACCACGGTCTGACACTTTTGCGCATTCAGCCGCCGCGCCAGTTCATCCGCCAGCGTGGTTTTCCCACTGGCTGGCGGGCCCGCAATCGCGACCAAAACACGCGCAGGACCCGCGCGAAGCGGCTGGATGCGTTCGGCCAGAAGATTGACTTGAGGGGTCAGATTGATCACGTAGGCGGCTCCTTGGGATCTAGCTTGTATGGATCACACACGTCGTCGCAAGTGGATGCTAACGCGGTGGCAGATTTCTGCTCGCGTCTTTGCGCAGCGACGGTTTCATCTTGTCGCCATGGTCGTCCAAAAATGCCCAGACCCGTGGTGCATCGTGGCGACCCAATTCGCGCAACCACCATGCCACGGACTTTTGAATGAACCACGCTTGGTCGTTGGTGTACTCCGCCGCCCAGCCTAAAATGCGCTCGCGGGCTGCCAGTTCGTCCGGCTTGGGATTGTTCATTTTCGTCCACGGCAAGGTGATGACCATCGCGGCACGCTTGGTCCACATATGATCCGACGTGGTCCAGCCCTCAACGACGTCCAGCCGCGACGGATCCGCAAGCAACCGGCGCGCGCCCGCACCGCAAACGTGATCGGCAATCGCCCAAGTATCAAATTGCGGCACCCAAGACATGATCAACGCCCACGCGGCGTCATCTGGATTGATCCGCGCCTGCACCAATAATTTCGCCGCCGCAACGCGGGCTTCGTGGACGTTGCTGTCCCAAAGGTCCGCCGCCAGCGCCAATCTGTCGTCAACCGACAGGTCTGCCCGCCAGGTTTTGACCGCCGCGTCAATCGCGGGGTTCGGCACACCAAAATAGACCCGCTCGGCCTTGTGGTAGGATTTCATTTCAACCGCTTTTTGCGCATCGCCTTGGATTTGCAGAACGGCAATCGCGTCTTCAATAGGGATCATTCAACTGTTACCGATTTGGCCAAATTGCGCGGCTGATCCACGTCGGTGCCTTTGGCAACCGCCGTATGATAGGCCAACAATTGGGCTGGGATTGCATAAAGGATCGGGGCGACGAAGGGGGCAACCTCGGGCATCAGGATCGTGTCCCACACCCCCGGTCCGGCCTCTTTGGCGCCCTGTTTGTCTGTGATCAACAACACCTTGCCACCGCGCGCCATGACTTCTTGCATGTTGGAAATTGTCTTTTCGAACAGCGCATCGCGCGGTGCCATGACGATGACCGGCACATGTTTGTCCACCAGCGCAATTGGTCCGTGTTTAAGTTCACCAGATGCATAAGCTTCGGCGTGTATATAGCTGATTTCTTTAAGTTTTAACGCGCCTTCATGGGCCAACGCATACATCGGTCCGCGACCCAGAAACAGTATGTCTCGTGCCTCGGCCAGTTTGCGCGACACGGCTTTGGTGCGCTCGCCAAGGGCCAAAGCATGGCTCATCAAACCGGGGACAGACTTCACCTGCTCCAATGCCTCGGCCACTTGATCGGGGTTCATATGTCCGCGATCTTGCGCCGCCTTGATCGCTAAGATCGCCAGCACGGTTAACTGGCAGGTGAACGCCTTTGTGGACGCCACGCCAATCTCGATACCCGCCAAAATCGGCAGCGGCAAATCGCTCTCCCGGGCGATTGAACTTTCGGGAACATTCACCACCGACACGATCTTGTCGACCTTGCCTTTGCAGTATCGCAGCGCGGCTAAGGTATCGGCGGTCTCACCGGATTGGCTGACGAACAACGCGGCGGTGCCTTTCGGGATGGGTGGTTCGCGGTAGCGGAATTCGGATGCAACATCGATCTCGACGGGCAGGCGGGCAATCTGTTCAAACCAGTATTTCGCCACAAGGCAGGCATAGAAGGCCGTGCCGCAAGCCACCATTGTCAGGCGATCAATCTGTGCAAAATCCAATCCTGGATCGGGCAACACGATCTTGCCGTCCTGAATATAGTAGCCCAATGCATTGGTCAGCACCGACGGCTGTTCGGCGATCTCTTTTGCCATGAAATGCTTGTGCCCGCCTTTGTCGACCGACGCGGTATCAATCTTGATTGTGCGCATGTCGCGGTTGGCTAACCGGCCCTCGCTGTCGCGAATTTCCAACGATGTTCGCGTGATAACGGCCCAGTCACCTTCGTCGAGGTAGGTGACTTTGTCGGTCATCGGCGCCAGTGCAATCGCGTCCGATCCGACGAACATTTCACCGTCCCCGTGCCCGATTGCCAGCGGTGATCCTTTGCGGGCAGCGATCATCAGATCGTCTTCGCCCTCAAACAGAAAACACAGCGCGTAGGCCCCCATCAGGCGCGCAATCGTCTGTTCCGCGGCGTCACGTGGGCTAAGCCCTTCATCTAGATAGCTTTGCGCCAAGAGTGCGACGGTTTCAGTGTCGGTGTCGGTCTCATGGTGGATGCCTTTGGTGGCCAGCTCTTCCCGCAGTTCGCGAAAATTTTCAATAATGCCATTGTGGACCACAGCCACACGTCTGGTCTGGTGCGGGTGGGCATTGTTCACATTGGGTTCGCCGTGGGTCGCCCAACGGGTGTGCCCGATGCCGGATTTCCCTGCCAGTGGTTCATGCACCAGCAGATCCTGTAAATTAATCAGTTTCCCCACCGCACGGCGGCGATCCAGAACGCCAGCGTTCAAAGTCGCAATTCCAGCGCTGTCATAGCCGCGATATTCGAGCCGTTTCAGCGCTTCCACAAGGATAGGCGCAGCTTCGTGTCGCCCTAGGATACCTACAATTCCACACATTTTTAGCGCTCCTTGGCCGCGTTTACCGCATCGGACTTGAACTTTTGCAACATCCGTCGTGCAAATCCCGGTTTATTTTCTTGCCGCGCACGGCCCACCGCCATGTCGCCTTCTGGTACGTTCTTGGTGACGATTGTACCCGTGGCGGTCATGCTCTCATCGCCCAATGTAACGGGTGCCACCAACATCGTGTTGGACCCCACGAACACATCCGCGCCAATCATGGTCCGGTGCTTGGACACGCCGTCATAGTTGCAGGTGATCGTGCCAGCGCCGATGTTGGACCGCTCGCCCACATGGGCATCGCCGATATAGCTCAGGTGGTTCACCTTCGCGCCTGCCTCAATCACCGCGTTTTTGATTTCAACGAAATTGCCGACCTTAACGTTTTCCGCCAGTTCTGTTCCGGGGCGCAGTCGCGCATAGGGGCCGACAACGCTGCCGCGCGACACATGGCATCCCTCAAGATGGCTGAACGCACGGATCGTGGCATTGTTTTCGACCGTGACACCGACCGCAAAAACCACGTTTGGTTCCACGACCGTATCCGACCCGATATAGGTGTCATGGCTGAAATAGACCGTGTCGGGCGCGTGCAATGACACGCCGTTCGCCATGGCATCTTTGCGGGCGCGAACCTGAAATGCCGCCTCTGCTGCTGCAAGGTCCGCGCGCGAATTTATGCCCATCGTCTCGGCTTCATCGCAGCGCACTACGGTTGCAGACAACCCTTTGGCGCGCGCAATAGCAATGATGTCGGTCAGGTAATATTCACCCGCCGCGTTATCGTTCGAAACAGCCTCAAGCAGATCGAAAATCACATCTGATTTGGCTGATATAACACCAGAATTACAAAGGTTTATGGCGCGTTCTTTATCGGTTGCATCCTTAAACTCAACGATCCGCTCCAACCCGTCACCATCCATGATCAAACGACCGTAGCGACCCGGATCGGCGGCTGCAAACCCCAGTACAACCACGTCCGCAGTAGCCCCAGCAACCAACATCGCGTCCAGAGTTTCGGGTTGAATGAACGGCGTGTCACCGTACAAGACAATCACATCGCCGCTAAAACCTGCCAAGGAATCTTTGGCCTGCTGGACTGCATGAGCGGTGCCCAGTTGTTCGTCTTGAACCACAACAATCGCGTCTTCATCGTAAGCCAGCGCAGCCGTGCCAACGGCCTCAGCCCCGTGGCCCGCGACAACGACTGTCCGCTCGGGTTCAAGGTTGGATCCAGACCTCATCGCGTGGACCAGTAAAGACCCACCCGCGACCTCGTGCAGAACTTTGGGAACGTCGGACATCATCCGAGTGCCTTTTCCTGCGGCTAAAATAATCAAAGCGACTGCCATTGCGCCCACCTGTGTTGTTTTTCCCCTACATACGCACAAGGGCTGATTCCGCAAGGGCGCGACCTGCTTGGGGGCTTCACATCCCATGTCGCTGGGTTACAGATGTCGCCAAAGCAAGCGCAGGGGACATGCATGAAAACGGTTATCTTCGATCTCGATGGCACATTGGCCGACACGTCCCAAGATCTGATTGCGGCGGCTAACGTCTGTTTCACGAACCTTGGCCTCGGGGCGCTGCTTGATCCGACCAAGGATGCAGGCACCGCGTTGCGCGGCGGGCGGGCGATGCTGACGCTGGGGTTCAGCCGCGTCGATGGCTTTGGCGAACAAGACATTGCCGGCCAGTATCAGGTTCTGTTGGACGCTTATGCCAAAGACATCGACCACCATACGGTGATGTACCCCGGTGCGATGGACGCGGTTGAGGCCCTGAAAATGCGCGGGTACGGTGTCGGGATCGCCACCAACAAACCCGAAGGTCTGGCCGAAGACCTGCTGCGGCGTCTTGGCGTTCGGGGTGCATTTGCCTCCTTGGTCGGCGCAGATACGCTTATGGTCAAAAAGCCGGACCCCGAACATCTGTTCGAAGCGGCGCGGCGCGCGGGTGGCATTGCGGCGCTGACCTGTTTGGTGGGCGACACTGCGACGGACCGCAACACCGCAAAAGCCGCAGGCGTTCCGTCGATCCTTGTGACGTTCGGCCCGTCCGGTGAAAACATGGCCGCCCTGAACCCCGAAGCCTTGCTGGAACGTTACGAAGATTTGCCTGCAATCGTGGACCGCTTGATGGGTGCGGCGTAATCGCCATTGACGGGTCGGCGGCGTCGCCGCACAAACAGACCATGAGCGAGATTTTAACAGATGTCTTCCGTGGCAGTTTTACCCAGCAGGAACCGATCCCGCAGGCGGGCATAGATGCCGCATTGGCGGTGCTGAACCACGGGCGTCTGCACCGCTACAACACAACGGGCGATGAAATCGCCGAGGCCGCGTTGCTGGAAGAAGAATTTGCCAGCATTACAGGGGCGAAATATTGCCTTGCCGTTGCCTCTGGCGGGTATGCAATGACCACCGCGTTGCGGGCTTGCGGCATTGGACACGGCGACACGGTGTTGACCAACGCATTCACCCTCGCGCCCGTTCCCGGTGCCATTGCCGCTGTCGGGGCCACGCCGATCTTTGTGGATGTGACCGAAGGTTTGGTGATCGATCTGGATGACTTGGCTGCAAAACTGGACCAGTCGTCGGTGTTGCTGTTGTCGCATATGCGCGGCCATATCTGTGACATGGACGCGCTGATGGCGCTGTGTGACGCGGCCCAAGTCACCGTCATCGAAGACTGCGCCCACACGATGGGGGCCCATTGGAACGGCACGCCGTCCGGTCGCTTTGGCAAATTCGGCTGCTATTCCACCCAGACCTATAAACACGTCAATTCCGGTGAGGGCGGCTTGCTGATCAGCGATGATGCGGACGGCATGGCGCGGGCCATCATGTTGTCGGGCAGCTACATGCT
This sequence comes from Octadecabacter sp., assembly GCA_017886375.1. Lineage (GTDB taxonomy): Bacteria > Pseudomonadota > Alphaproteobacteria > Rhodobacterales > Rhodobacteraceae > Octadecabacter. Next base: position 2,666 of record JAGGNB010000039.1, on the reverse strand, counting down.
GTTTGACCGCCACCGTGCGGCCCCACCACCAGAGGCGTTCGCCCAGATCAAATATGAGACCCCCAATATTTCAGGCCGGATGGACAATCTGCGGGCGGCGATCCTGCGCCCGCAACTGGCTGACCTACAAACACAATGCGCCCGTTGGAATGCTCTGTACCGCTGTTTGGAAACCGGTTTGCGCGACACGGCTGGTTTGAAACTGATTGACCGACCCGCAACCGAAGGCTTCGTTGCGTCCTCGTTCCAGTTTCTGCTTCTGGATTGGCCGCCCGCGTCCGTGCAAGACGTGATCGCGCGCTGCCGTGCGCGCGGCGTTGAACTGAAATGGTTCGGCGGCGCAGAGCCGAGCGGTTTCACATCGCGCTATGACAGTTGGCGTTATGCCGCGTCAGATCGCATGCCGAAAAGTGATCGCATTTTGGCGGGGATCATCGATATGCGCTTGCCGCTGACGTTTTCCACCGACGATTGCACCCAGATCGCGCGGATCATCCGCGCGCAGGTCGGCGCAGTTTGGCAAAACCAGGCAGCTGAGTGATCACAAGGGTTGATGGGCGATCCAAACGACTTTGCCCAACACCTTAAGGGCGCGCAATTCGTCGTCTTTGAAAATCTGCACGGGCTGGTTGGGTTTGTCGCCCTTCAGCACGAGCATGTTCGCCGACGGACGCTGGATGCGGGCAAATACGTAACGCCCCTTTACTGCCAAGGCCCAAATGCCGTCCTCGCGCAGGTCTACATCTGATGTATCCAGCAGGGCCAACGCACCGATCGTCAATGTCGGCACCATGTCATCTGTCACCACCGGTAGAAACGCCAGCGTCTCTGCCACCAGTCCGCTGGCCGTCAGCCATTGGCGCGCCAGCGCCACGGGTGCGGTGCCGCGAAAATTCGGCAGTGCGGCGCTGTGATAGGGAATTGGCAGAAATCCCATCTCAAGCGCCTCTTGGCGCGCTGTCGCCGTGGCCAGGGGGGCGATCGTGCGCTCTGCAAATCCGGCTGGCAGATGCACCACTGTCTGCGAGCGCGCATCGCCAAAATAGAATTCCAGATCCAAAACGCCGGCCAACTGGCGCAAGGCATGTGCGTTGAACCGTTTGGGGTTGCCCGTTTTGTTGCGCATGTTCTTGATAAGGGACGGGTTCCCCACGGCCAGTCGTGACGCAGCTGCGGCCGACATCCCTTTGCGCAAAAGCGCGGCGTCTATGATACCTATTAATTCTTTCACCAATGACCCAAAGCCTAAATTTTAAGCTTGAGCAATGCTGTCTGCAAACGAACGTATACTTTTGGCCAATTATGGCCAAACGTATAAACGCGCCGATATGTGCTAAACCATCAATCATGGTGCCGCTTATGCTAGGACACTTAAATATCTGGTAAATGCGGCGCCAGAGTCTGGCACCAACATCGCAGCTCAATGTCTTAGCCAACCTAATGACCGCGCCATATCGCGCCTAGTTTCGGGTCCGCAGGATTGACGCGGGACCTGCCATAGGGCATGTTATTGAACAAGCGTTCAATAAATTTGGAAATGTCATGTTTACTGCCTCTATGACCTTTGATCTTGGCGACGATGTGAACGCCCTGCGTGACATGGTGCATGCATGGGCGCAGGCACACTTGAAACCAATGGCCGCGCAAATTGATCGCGACAATCTGTTCCCACCCGCACTTTGGCGCGACATGGGTGACCTTGGTTTGCTCGGCGTGACGGTGGATGAAACATACGGCGGCGCGGGGATGTCCTACCTCGCACATACGGTCGCGGTCGAAGAGGTCGCGCGCGCATCGGCGTCTGTGGCGCTGTCTTACGGGGCGCATTCAAACCTGTGCGTCAACCAGATCAAACTGAACGGAACCGACGCGCAAAAGGCGACATATCTGCCGCGCCTTGTCTCAGGTGAACATGTCGGCGCACTGGCGATGTCTGAATCCGGTGCTGGATCGGACGTCGTGTCCATGTCCCTCAAGGCGGAACGCCGAAACGATCGCTACATCCTCAATGGCACCAAATACTGGATCACCAATGGCGCGGAAGCCGACACGCTGGTCGTCTACGCCAAAACCGATCCGTCGGCGGGCTCAAAGGGCATAACGGCGTTCCTGATCGAAAAATCCATGACAGGCTTCACCACATCGCCGCATTTCGACAAACTCGGAATGCGCGGGTCCAATACGGCAGAACTGGTCTTTGACGACGTAGAGGTGCCATTTGATAACGTGCTTGGCGAAGAGGGGCGCGGCGTGCGCGTTTTGATGTCCGGCCTTGACTACGAACGGGTTGTGTTGGCGGGCATTGGCCTTGGCATCATGGCGGCTTGTCTGGACGAAGTGATGCCCTACATCGCACAGCGCAAACAATTCGGCGAACCGATTGGCAATTTCCAACTGATGCAGGGCAAGGTGGCGGACATGTACACGGCGCTAAATTCCGCGCGCGCCTACGTCTACGAGGTCGCCAAGGCCTGCGACAAAGGCACCGTCACCCGCGCCGACGCCGCCGCCTGCTGCCTTTACGCATCAGAACAGGCGATGGTGCAGGCGCATCAAGCCGTGCAAGCGCTTGGCGGGGCGGGCTTCATGGCCGACGCCCCCGTCGCGCGCTTGTTTCGCGACGCCAAACTGATGGAAATCGGCGCGGGCACGTCCGAAATTAGGCG
>JAGGNB010000087.1 GCA_017886375.1 Octadecabacter sp. | reverse complement strand
CGGAACCATTCCAACGCTTGGTGACTGATCATGGTGTCACTTGCTCCATGAGCCGGTCAGGCAATGTCTGGGAGTTCAAGCTGCTCCACGCCAGCGGAAAGCTTCTTCGCATCGCTCAAGATCGGATGGGTGAAGCGCAAAACCTAGAGAACACGCGACTAAGCCCGTGCCGATGTCTTCGACTACACCGAACGGTTCTACAATCCGACGCGTCGTCACTCGACCATCGGATATCTAAGCCCTATGCAATGCGAGGAGAGAGCGATGAAGCCTTAAGTTGCCGTCCACGAAACCGGCAGCAGATCATCATTCAAATATCTGGGAAGGCGTCACGTTGCCCAGTTCATGTTGTTATACGAACGAGGCGCGCGTTTCCGTCGCGTGAAGTTAGAAGACCTAATAGTTGACCAGCGACCATTTACTGGCGAAAGCTTCGCGTCATGATCTTGCTTATCGCTGCCAGCAAGCCCCAAGCGCGGTCATTGGCGCAGCCGCCGCGAAAGCTCACTTCGTCTCGCACAGCAGACCTCTATGCAAAGTGCGGCGAAGGTCCGCAATCCGCCCTTAGTGTCGAGTGCTGCGCTGCAATGGAACAGTGAGTTCCCCTATGAGCGCATTGAATCTTTGGGCGGAGCATTGCCGGACCGCTTCGGTTACAGATCTTGCGGCTAGTTAAGCACATAGTTCCCACATGGTGCGGACGGGGGACACAAAGGCGGATTGAGATTGCCGTTCAGGCTCTATCACATTTTAAGAATATGCTATTTTTAAGATAAATGGTGCACCCGAGAGGATTCGAACCTCTGACCCCCTGATTCGTAGTCAGGTACTCTATCCAGCTGAGCTACGGGTGCATTAAGGGCGACTTAGCGATCCTATCATGGCATTGCAAGGGACAATTCTAAACGATTGTGGGCGAGAGGGTCAGGTCGGATTTCGGCAGGCTGATGACAAAGCGCGTGCCCCTCTCATCAGTGCGGTCAAGATCAAGCCGGCCGCCATGTCCGCGCACCAATTCCGCGGCAATGGCCAATCCCAAACCGGACCCACCAGAGGTTGTGCCTCCCTGAAAGGCCTTAAATAGATGCTCCTGCGCAGTCTTGGGCAGACCCGGACCAGTATCGGTGACCGCGATCTGCCAGCACTTGTCATTTTCTGAACCGACAACGCTAATCTCGCCTGGCTCACCGCTCGCAATAATCGCTTGGCGGGCGTTGCGCACAAGGTTGCCGATGACGCGATAAAGTTGTTCCGCGTCGGCACGCACGTTCATGCCCATCGGGATGTCTTCGGAGAACGACATGTCGTGGTCACCGACGGCCAACCGTTCACCTGCAATCACATCATCCACGGTTTCTGCCAGCGACATCCGCGTCAGCCGCGGCGCGGGTTCTTCTGCGCGCCCAAATGTCAGCGTGCTTTCACACAGGTTCACCGCACGGGTGATGGAATTCACCAGTTTCGGGGCAAGCCTGCGAACTGTCGGATCTTCTGAGGCATCTATACGATCCGTAAACAGCACAGCAGACGTCAAGATATTGCGCAGATCGTGGCTGATTTTACTGACCGCACCACCCAATTGCGCGAGCCGTTCTTTCTGTTTTAGCGCGCCCGTCAGTTGGGTTTGCAGGCTCGCCAAGGCTTCTTCGGCCTCGCGCAGCTCAGTCACGCCAGCGTTTGGCATGATTATCAGTCGCGCGTCTTCGGGCGCCTTGGCATAGGCCTGCATGTGATCGATAACGCCTTTGATCGGCTTCACGATAAAACGACGCACAGCCAAAAATAACAGACCGGCCGTCACCACCGAAATCACCGCCGAAAGAATGAGGATACGGATGCCATAGTCGATCAGCGCTGTCCGTAACGGCGCAGATGGCAGAGTGATTTCGATCAACATGCCGCCGTCTTGCACTGGATTGCCAATGACACGAAACACCCGTTCCTCCGTGTCCCAAAGTCCGATCATCGCATCGCGGATGAGCATCCAAGCAGATGGGTCGCGCATGTCGAACGTCTTATGGATCGGCGCGGGGATCGGCGATGATAGGATCAACTGGCGGACTTCGTCGCGGCGCAGGACCACGTTATAAACGCCTGCGTTCTTCAGCAGCTCGTACTCAAGTTCGGGCATGATCATATCGTCGGCCAGTAACGTCAGCGACGCAATCTGCGCCCGTTCAAGCCGGTTAAGGAAATAGTCTTCGCGAAACCGCGCAACGGACGGAACAAAGATCAACAGCTCAGCAATCAACACGAACACCGTCGTGAGGATCAAAAAGCGCCCTGAGAGGGAATTGAGCATTCTGCCGTCCGTTTCTGTTCAGGTCTTAAGGCAGCCAGCGCTGCACCAATCCTACCACACGTTTGACCATAGGGCTTTCAAACAACCTAGGGGTAAAATAGGCACCCGCCGCGCGTTTGTTAATCTCAGATATGGTCGGATAGGGTAAAACAGTTGCAGCAATCGCTGACATTTTCATCTTATTGGCAATTGCCATCGCCCACATGCCAATCAATTCGCCCGCCATAGCGCCCACAATTGATGCGCCAACAGGCTTACCTTTGACGACCATCACCTTGATAAGGCCTGTTGTTTTTCCCTCAGCGATGGCGCGGTCATTTTCGTGGTATGGGAATCGCACAACTTCAACGTTGCCGCCAAATTTTTCTTTTGCCTGGGCTTCGGTCAACCCAACTTGCGCCAGTTCAGGGTCCGTATAGGTCGCCCACGGGATGTGGTCCGTGCGCTGTTTGCTTGGAAGACCAAACAGCATCGAGCGGATCACAACACCTGCATGATAGCCAGCGACGTGGGTGAATTGCAGCCCACCAGCGGCATCGCCAACGGCGTAAACTTTTTTATTGCTAACAGACCGAAGGTCCGCGCCAACCTCAACACCGCCCCTGCCCCATTTGACGTCTGCCTTATCCAGATCAAGGCTTTCAACGTTCACCTTGCGACCTACCGCCATCAACAGATGCGAGCCTGTGAAATCGCCCTTTGGAGTGTGCACGGTCACTTTGGATTTTGCACCTTTGCTCCCACTGATTTTAGTAGCCTGCGCCTCTTCGATGATTTCAACACCTTCCGCACGCAGTTTATCCAGCACGATTGCCGCCATTTCCGGGTCATCCTTGCCCATCGCTTTGGCGCCTTCAATGACCGTCACTTTGCACCCCAGCCGTAAATGCGCCTGCGCCATTTCCATGCCGATGGGCCCGCCACCGACGATGATCAAATGTTCGGGCCTCTCACGCAGATCAAAGATGTTTTCGTTTGTGTACACATCAACATCCTCCAAGCCGGGGATAGGCGGCACCAACGGACCGGACCCCGTGGCGACGATAAAACGCCGCGCTTGGATGATCGTGTCACCTGCCTGAACTTCGGTTGGGCTGATGAATTTGCCAAATTCGCGGATCACGTTGACCCCGAATCCTTCAAAGCGCTCTTGGCTGTCGACAGGTTCAATTGTTTCAATGACACGACGTACATGGTCCTTGGCGGCCGCGAAATCCACGTCCGCCTTGACTGCTTTGACGCCCAAATCACCGGTGTGGCCCATGGCGTAGGCCTGTTTGCCCGCAGCAATCAGCGCCTTGGACGGAACACAGCCGTAGTTCAGGCAATCGCCACCCATCTTGTGGCCTTCTAGCAAGACAACAGATGCCCCCATCTGGGACGCCCCCGCCGCGATCGACAATCCGCCAGAACCCGCACCAATGATACAAACGTCAGCTTTGATACGGTCCATGATTATAGGCCTTTCTTGCCGCGCACGGCCTTGATGATAATAGGAAGGACAGCCAGCACACACAGGCCGATGATCGGCAACAGGATGTGGGGCTCAAATATGATTCCAAGGTTCGGTGTCTCGCCCGCAGCGAACACTTCGCCAAGCCCAGCGCCAACAGATGTGTAGACAACCGATCCAGGAATGATGCCAAAGAAGGTCGAAATCACGAATCGGCGCAAGGGCACTTCAAGGAACGCAGGGATCAAGTTGGCGAGGAAGAACGGCACCGCAGGAACCAGTCGGATCAGGAACAACATCGACCATTGGTTTTCATCGATTCCGTCTTTGATTTTTTTGACGATGCCCTCGGACCCTTCAAGTTTCGCGCCAAGCTGTTTGCCGAATCCCCAGCGTGCGGCCATGAAAATGCCCGTTGCACCCATCGTTGCCGCGATCACGTTAAACAAGAAACCGGGGAACGTCGCGAACAGGAAACCACCCGCCAACGTCATAATCGTCGCCCCCGGCAGACTGAACGCCACCACCACGGTATAAATGGCAATGAACACCAACACAGTTAGCAGGTAATTGGCATCGCGAAACGCAATCAGGCTTTCGCGATTTTCGGCCAAGGCGTCGAACGTCAGGTAATCACGCAAGAAATACGCACCTAACACAGCCACCACAGCGATCACGATGATTGGCAATCGTTTCATCAGGGCGCTGGATTGGGTGGAATCAGGTTCAGGGGTGTCGGTCATTTTTGTCACGTCTCTTGTTGCTAAGTGTGGATCGAGTTGCACCTTAGATGGACGAGCCCGCGCAAACTGCATACCCCTATCACGGCGCGTTGATGCAGGGTGTTCATTTGGCGGGGTTTTGTTGCAGTTGTCGTGAAGACTGTAACATTTGACCTGCCCCATTCGTGCATTGTTGCAGACTTTCGCAGCTTCACGCGTTGACAGGCGCTACGCCCCCCCCTAAAGAACGGGCTTCGAGATACCACGATAAATTCTTGAGGCTCGAATCCTACTTCAGGGTTCGCCCAAACACCGGAGAGACGCAATGAAGCGTACATTTCAGCCATCCAACCGCGTTCGTAAGAACCGTCACGGTTTCCGCGCACGCATGGCCACCAAAGCTGGCCGTAATATCCTCAATGCACGTCGTGCTAAGGGTCGTAAGGAACTGAGCGCTTAATTGCGCTTGGTGATGTCGCGCAAATTACGCGCGGCCGATCCGACATGACGTCGCCTGAGGAAGTCTTCGAAACCGCCGCGGCATCGCCTGCGGCGGTTTCTGCACGTCTTGCGGTGATGAAAACCCGCGCAAATTTTGTTGCAGCGTCCAAGGCCCGTTATCAGACCGCCACAAGCCTGACTGTGCAGATGCGGGACCGTCGTGATGGCGACGACTCGGTGCGCGTGGGCTTTACCTGTTCCAAAAAAGTCGGAAATGCCGTGGCGCGAAACCGTGCCAAACGCCGCTTGCGCGAAATTGCGCGTCTTGATTTGCCCCATCTTGCCAAAGCCGGACACGACTACGTTCTGATTGGAAAAAAAGATGTGACCGCCACCCGGGAATTCGAATCGTTACGGGCTGATTTCGCCAAAGCACTCAGCAAACTCGGATGAATCGCCGCATGTCGCCCCTGGCCTTGATCGCATCGCTGCCAATCCGGTTCTATCGTCTGGTTTTTTCGCCTTGGGTCGGCCACGGTTGCCGTTTCCACCCGACATGTAGCGCCTACGCAATGGAGGCTTTGCGCAAACATGGTGGTATCAAGGGCACCGCGCTGACGATCCGCCGCGTGATCCGCTGCAATCCATGGGGTGGCTCCGGCGTCGACAACGTACCGGACTGACGACTTCGAATCAGGAAACTGAGAGGCTAGGCAACCGACAGGCTGCTATTGCTTCTCAAACGAAATCACGACCTGCCCGATGTCGAACCCGAACCGTTTCACATAGGCGATGTTCAGCAAACGATCATTTGTCTGCTGCCACATCCAATCATCAAACGAGACGCGCAATGTCTCTGTTGGGCCATCAGCGACGGGCACAGGCAGATCGATCTGATATTGCCAGTTGAAACGATCACCCTGTTCTTGTCCGACAGCAACGCCGATCACCCCAGGTGCCGTGCCCTCCCATGTCTGGTCTGCAGTTACGGGACCGGTTTTTACCAACGTCCAGATTCGCTGTTCGACCGATCCGTCCTCGTAGACGAAATTCTCAACCAGCCGTAGGCGCTCCCCGTCCCAATCGCCGCCAATGGTCACGACGAAAGATCGTCGGACCGTTCCCAGAACATCCTGAAATTGACCGTAGGCTATGAGGTCCCCATCAAAGAACGATTCAAGGTCGAATTGGACGTCCGATAAGCTGGCGTCATTAAACGATGGCTTTCCTGTGCAGGCGGCAAGCGCAGCAAACGCGATAAGGGCAATATGTTTCATAACAAGTATACGCAGCCCCCGCGTTGGTGGATGACCGGATCGGACCGCGACGTAGTCCATTATCCCCGCTCCGCCCTCTTGTTCGACCCAATGCGCCACTGTATTCCCTGATCATGCTTGATCACCCAGACGATATTCATCCGCTATTTTATGGCGCGCCCAAGACGACGGCGTTCAAAAAGCTGCGCAAGCGGCTGATCCAAAATACGCGCGAAGCGATCGAAAAATACGGAATGCTTGATGACAGTGCTGATCGACCGAAATGGCTGGTCTGTCTGTCGGGTGGCAAAGACAGCTACACCCTTCTGGCGGTGTTACACGAATTGCAATGGCGCGGGTTGTTGCCCGTTGATCTGTTGGCCTGCAACCTAGACCAAGGCCAGCCCAATTTTCCTGCCACGATCCTACCCAAATTCCTCAAGGACATGGGGGTCCCACACCGAATCGAATACCAAGACACCTACTCAATTGTCGTAGACAAAATCCCTGTGGGCCGAACAATGTGCGCATTATGTTCACGTTTACGGCGCGGAAATCTTTACCGTATTGCCCGTGAAGAAGGCTGTAGCGCAGTCGTGTTGGGCCATCACCGCGACGATATTCTTGAGACGTTTTTCATGAACATGTTCCACGGTTCGCGGCTTGCAGCGATGCCGCCAAAACTGCTCAATGAACAAGGCGATTTATTTGTCTTTCGCCCGCTCGCACATGTCGCCGAAGCAGATTGTGAAAAATTCAGCAGCTCAATGGGTTACCCCATCATTCCGTGTGATTTATGTGGGTCGCAGGATGGCCTGCAACGCCAGCAAATCAAGGCCATGCTGGATCAGTGGGAAACCAATTCGCCAGGACGGCGGCAAAAGATGTTCACCGCGTTAAGCAATACCCGCCCTTCCCATTTGTTGGACCCTTCGATTTTCGATTTCAACGGACTGAAACGCGGTTCCGACGAATTGGACAACGGCGACTTATCCATTTCGGGCCATTAACGTTCCTATAAGAACGCTGCCCTATTGAGACATCCAATCCTGTCTTTTCACACGACAGGCTTTGGAAAGGTCCATTATGCTCAATCGTTCGGGTGCGCCCATTGGTTTGCGGTACAAGGCTTACTCTGCTTGCGGCATCGCTGTGAGTTGCGTAGCAGCAATTGCGATCCTTGGTCCGTCAGGTATCTTGGCGAGCCTAATTTTCATGCCACTTTTGACCCTCTTGATCGGTTTGCCGTCGGGACGACAGCTTGATGTTGCGGAGACTGATCCGAAAGACAAAC
>JAGGNB010000002.1 GCA_017886375.1 Octadecabacter sp. | reverse complement strand
TGGGATTTCGACGACGCGCTCAAGACCGCCGACAAGCATTCCTTCTTCAAGTTCATGGCGAAATGCGTCGCTGAAAAGCACGGCTACCGCGCGACATTCATGCCCAAACCGATTGAGGGCCTGACTGGCAACGGTTGTCACGCGCATATCTCGGTCTGGGACGCGCCGGGGGCGGCGTCTAAAACCAACGTTTTTGCGGGAAAAGGGGACGGCCAAACCGGCGAAGTCGGGCTCTCCGAGCAAGGCAAACACTTCCTTGGCGGCATCATGAAACATGCATCGGCTTTGGCGGCTATCACCAATCCGACAGTGAACAGCTACAAACGCATCAACGCACCGCGCACGATGTCCGGGGCCACGTGGGCGCCCAATACGGTCACGTGGACCGGCAACAACCGCACCCATATGGTCCGCGTCCCCGGCCCGGGACGGTTTGAATTGCGCCTGCCGGACGGTGCGGTGAACCCCTACTTGTTACAGGCCGTTATCATCGCGGCGGGTCTGTCCGGTATCCGGTCCAAAGCTGACCCCGGTAAACGCCACGACATCGATATGTACGCCGAGGGCCACACCGTCACGGACGCGCCTAAACTGCCGCTCAACATGCTGGATGCTTTGCGCGAATACGACAGCGATGATGGGCTAAAGGCCGCGATGGGTGAAGAATTCTCAGCCGCGTACCTGAAAATGAAACATCAGGAATGGAACGATTTCTGCAGTCATTTCTCAGACTGGGAAAAGGCGCACACGCTGGACATCTGATCGCGACGATACGACCAAAGCCGCGCCAATTTCACGATGGGCGCGGCTTTTTTGGTGGATTTACCCAAGCCAACCGGAACGCCGCGCGATGCTGGTGTACCAAAGCAAAGCTACACCGACCAACACGACCAGAACCAGACTTGGTGCGACCCCTGCGACACGCAGCGTAAAAACGCTGTGACCGGCTATGGCGATCAGGGACACGACAAACGCAGCCGACGCCACGCGGCGACGCAGCAACAGCAAGATACATCCGACCGCCCCACCAAATACCGCGATTGCAAACGCCGCTGTTGCCCATGCCGGACGCGCAGCGATGATCGCCTGATACAGCTCTGGCATCTGGGCAACCACGTCAGCGTTGGCCTGCATGATGTAGTTCAGACAACCCATCAAATTCCAAAGCAAACCTACCGCGGCGAAGATCCAAAAACTGAAATGTGGTTTCGCCAGTGTCATACCGCTGTCCTTGATTGATTTACGAACCTTAAACCAAAGCCATACGACCACGCCAGCGAAAGAAGAAACCATCTTCACTGTCAAGAATAATAGTTGACTTTAAGGGGCGGTATGTTGTGGACTTGACCAAACCAAAATCTGCAAAGGAACGCAAAATCATGACCAAACGTATCGCCGTTATTGGGGCTGGTCCCTCAGGTCTTGCGCAATTGCGTGCCTTTCAATCAGCCGCAGCAAACGGCGCTGACATCCCTGAAATCGTCTGCTTTGAAAAGCAATCCAATTGGGGTGGTCTATGGAACTACACATGGCGGACAGGCCTTGATCAGTACGGCGAACCTGTGCACGGATCAATGTATCGCTATCTGTGGTCGAATGGCCCCAAAGAAGGTTTGGAGTTTGCCGATTATTCGTTTGAAGAACATTTTGGCAAACAGATCGCATCCTACCCGCCGCGCGCTGTGCTGTTTGATTACATCGAAGGGCGCGTGAACAAGGCCGGTGTGCGCGATTGGATTAAGTTTGAGACTGCTGTGCGCTGGGTGGAAAAAGAAGATGGAAAGTTCAACGTCACCGTCACCAACCTGCCCGAAGATCACACCTACACCGAAGTTTTCGATCACGTCATCGTCTGCAACGGCCATTTCAGTACACCCAATGTGCCGCAGTTCGACGGTTTTGAAAGCTTCAAAGGCCGTGTTTTGCATGCCCACGATTTCCGCGACGCAATGGAGTTCAAAGACAAAGACATCTTGATCGTTGGGACGTCCTATTCTGCTGAAGATATCGGGTCCCAATGTTGGAAATACGGCGCAAAATCGATCACCGTCAGCCACCGCACGGCGGCCATGGGATTTGATTGGCCCGATAACTGGACCGAAGTGCCGCTCTTGACCCATGTGGACGGCAATACCGCGCATTTCAAAGACGGCACATCGCGCGACGTTGACGCGGTCATCCTGTGTACGGGTTACAAACATCACTTCCCGTTCCTACCCGATGATCTGCGCCTTAAAACCACCAACCGTTTGGCAACAACAGATCTGTATAAAGGCGTCGCATACGTGAACGACCCCGATCTGTTCTACATCGGAATGCAGGACCAGTGGTTCACATTCAACATGTTCGACGCGCAGGCTTGGTGGGCGCGCGACGTCATTTTGGGGCGCATCGCGATCCCTGACAAAGCGGCGATGCAGGCCGACATCGATGATCGTACCGCGCGTGAAGATGCGGGCGCAGATGACTACGACGCGATCTGGTATCAGGGCGATTACATCAAAGAACTGGTTGCGGAAACCGACTATCCCACCTTTGATCTGGAAGGCGCATGTCAGGCGTTCAAAGCTTGGAAAGCCAACAAAAAGGCCGGCATCATGACCTTCCGCGACCACGGCCATAAGTCTGTTCTGACAGGCACAATGGCACCTAAACACCACACTCCTTGGACGGACGCCCTTGATGACAGTCTGGACGTCTATCTGCAGAATTAAGGTGTGAAAGCCCGCTCAACCCGCAAAAATACGTATGTCTGGTTGAGCGCGCCTTTGTCCTTTAGGGAAACACTGATCACGCCCATCCCAGAACTGAACTGGCGCAGATCGTAGCTGTCGGGATGGCTGACCGATGATGGGTCCGCGGCGATTGGATTTGCACATGCCGCGACCTGCCCCAACAGGTAATCAAAGGCATCCAAAGCTTGCATCGATCGGTATTCAAACGGCCACGCACAGTGCAGTGCGACCGTGCCACCCAGCCCGCGGGACGGCGCGCAGTCAACCTGCGCGAGGGCGCGTGACGAGAGATGAAAGCTGGTCGTGACGCCATCACCAGCTTGAACCATAAGATTTTCCAACCTGTCGCAGAAAGCCTCCGTCTGTGCTGAAAGATGACTTCCTAAAACCAACGGTATAATCAATATGAGATGCGCAAATCGTATTTTCATTCGGCCAATAACTGTTCCCCCTCAAGAACCTCAAACGGGGTGGGCGGCGTGGTTTTGCTTACCCAATACCAATCACCTGAGAACTCCATCACATACCACCCCGCCCAATCCGCGTCGCTGGGCCAGATGCTTTGATATTCGTCCAGTGTTGCATCCACCCGCCATTCGCCGCGCGAGACCTCCGCGTTCTCTTGGGCAAAAACGGTCACGCCATCTGCTCCAAAAAACTGACGGTAAGGGACGCCGTTCCAGTCACCGACGGCCGTGTTGCCTGACAACAAAATCTCAATTTCGTCAGCCTGCAGTTTGATCGATTGTGCTTCAGCAGCACCAGCCAGAACCGTAAATGCCAGCGCGAACCGGATCATGACCGCGGGCGTTCTTTGTTGGGGTCAAACGCCGCCAGCGTTTCGGAAACTTTTGCTGGCAGGCGCATTTGATGGCCATCCAGCTTGCCGATCTCAACTTCGGTTCCGACCGCAGAATGGGCCACATCAATGCGCGCCAAGGCCACATGTTTCTTGAGAAGCGGTGAGCGCATGGCCGAGGTCACTTCTCCGATCTGAGCGCGCCCGATATGGATGCAATCACCGTGTCCGACATCGACGTTGCTGTCGATCTCAAGACCCACCAGCTTTTTCATTGGATGTTCCTTGCGCCGGATCAGCGCATCACGCCCGATGAAATCATCCGTCTTCGACTTTAACGGCACAGTGAAACCGATCCCTGCTTCAAACGGGTCAGTTTGGTCGCTGAAATCGTAACCCGCAAAGATCAGACCTGCCTCAATGCGCACCATATCAAGCGCTTCCAGCCCCATAGGTTTGATCCCGTGCTCTTGGCCTGCGTCCCAGATTGCATCAAATATCTCGGCGCAGTCTTTGGGGTGGCACATGACCTCATATCCAAGCTCACCAGTATAACCCGTGCGGCTAAGCACGAATGCCGTGCCGGATTCAGTATTCAGCCGCGCGGGCGTAAACCGGAACCAACCCAACTGGTCAAATTCTGGGTTGTGCGGTGCGGTCCAGACGATCTTGCGCAGTAAATCGCGGCTTTCAGGACCTTGCACCGCGACATTGTGCAACTGATCGGTTGACGCACGCACCAGTGCCTTTAGCCCGAGCTTCTCAGCCAACTCGCGCAACCATTCGCCGCCATAATCGGACCCACCGATCCAACGGAAGTTGTCTTTGCCAAGCCGGAAAACGGTGCCATCATCAATCATTCCGCCGTGCTCATAGCACATCGCGGTGTAAACAACGCCGCCGACGGCCAGCGTTTTCATGTTTCGGGTGAACGCATATTGGCACAATGCCTCGGCGTCGGGGCCTGTGATCTCAAACTTGCGCAGCGGCGATAGATCCATGATGACGCATTTTTCGCGGCAGGCATGATATTCTTCAATTGGTCCCGTGGCGGCATAGCAGCTGGCCAGCCAGTAGCCGTTGTATTCAACAAAATTGCGCGTGTGCTTGGCAAAACTGTCGTGGAAACCGGTTTGTTTTGTCATCTTAGCCTCTGAATTTGGGGTCGTGCGGATCGCAATCGCGCGCTGAAAGGTTTCCTGACCGCTATAGGTGCGGACGTGAATATCGGTCGGGTTCCAGCCATTGGCAGATGTCGTGTCATCAGGGCATGCGCTGGACACACACACGATGTCAGTCAGGGCACGCAACAACACGTAATCGCCGGGCCGTGACCATGGCTCGTCCGCATACATCACGCCGTGATCATCAATGCAGGTGTTGAAGAAGAAATTGATCGCCATCCAACCGCGGCGCGGCGCAACCCCGTAATCTTTCAATGCGTGATTGAAATTGGTCGAACAATTCGCATGACCGGGATAGCCCATATCATTGTAATATTTTTCGGTGCAGGCCATGGCAAAGGCGTCATGGCGACCGCAGGTGTCCTGAACGACCTCAACCAGTGGCACCATTTCCTGATCGTAGTATTTCGCGTGCAAACCCGGCATTGGATAGGCGTGGCCCATCAGCGTACGGGTCGTTGTCACGTCCAGCGCGTGTTCAATGCCCTTGTCGAGCTTGCGCGCAGAGAAGCATTCAAAATCGCTGCACTGCCGCCCGTCTACGTCGATGATCTGAATATAATCGCCCGCTTTAACAAAAAAGGATTCAGCGGTTTGCGTGTGTACACGGATGCTTGCCAGCGGATCAGCGAGCGGTTCAGGCAATTCAAATCGAACATGGCTTTTGATGACGGCCCGTTTGATGATGACTGTGACTGGGGTAGCGGTATCCTGCGCCTCAAAATCCATCACATTTGCGGGCGTCGCGATTACGACCGCACCGTCGCGGGCCACGCTAAACTCGGCTTGGGTTTTGGCAGGTGTCGTGGCCTCAAACAGGTGTACCGCTTGGGCATTGGCGACGTCGATGCCACGCGCATCAAGCCCCATGCGCAGACCGCGCAAGGACTGGTTGTCGCTGTCCAACAACGCTTTTAGCCCGCCAGCATCGCCGTGGGTGGCCGCCCCAATGATCCCCGCATCGATTTTGCCGCTCGGGTCGCTTACCAGAATCTCACAGCGCTGGCCGCCCTCATCGTTGATGATCGTAACTTGATCACCTGTCTCTATGGCGATCAGGACAGCGGACTGCCCCTCAATCACATACCTCTCCGTCCCGGGTGGCATCGAAAAAATATTCGGTTTGAGAATGGAGCTGGGTTTCGGAGGCCCTGCTTGCACCGTAGGGTAGTGATCTAACATGTTATCCCTTTCCAACTCGTGTTGCATGAGCGGAATATTTATTTATCTTAAAGAATACATATGACGACCCACACGGCAAACAAATTCGGACCAAATGACCAATCATCAGATCAATTATATCATCTGGATCCCGCTTTTGGTGTCTGCAATCGGACTTCCGGTTGTTTTCCTCACCAATCTCGGCTCCGTCTTGGGAACAGCCAGCCTTTCACGCGTTTGCACCGCCTTTACGATTCCGTCATGGCGGCGCGCCAAATGAGCACCCTTGCCCTCGGGCTGATCGCTGCGCTGTGTTGGGGGTTCCATGACATTTGCGTCCGCTTCCTCAGCCAGAGGACTCCTCTCAGCGCCTGCATTTTCATTGTTCTTTTGACTGGCCTGATTTTCCACACCCTCCTGACGGCCGTCAGCGGTGAAATCCAGACCCTTCCCATGCAAGCGATCTGGCTGTCGCTCGCGGCGGGCGTGTTTTTCGTTATCGCGACTTTCGGATTGTATTACGCGTTTGAACGCGGCCCCGTCCGTCTTGTCGCCCCTGTGATTGCTGGCTACCCGATCTTGTCTGTGGGGCTGGCCGCTGTGCAAGGCACCCCTATAGCTGCTGCGCAGTGGGGTGCCGTAGTTGCAATCGTTGTCGGCGTCGCGGTCGTGGCCGCTATGTCTGACACATCGTCCGACGACAATCCGCCCATTGGCCCGACAATTTTGTTTGCAACGATATCAGCGTTCGGGTTCGCCGGTACATTTGCGCTTGGCCAATATGCGGCTGACATCAGCCATGAAATGCCCACTACCTTGGTAACCCGTGTCTTGGCAGTAGGTTTAACCGTCGTAATCTTATTGGCGTTCAAACAACCGTTTTGGCCGGGAAAACGCGCACTGCCGATGCTGATCACAATGGGGGTCGCCGACGGTATCGCGCTGTATTGTGTGTTGTCGGCCGGCACCCTGCCCGACCCGCAATACGCCGCCGTTACAGCATCGATGTTTGGCCTTTTGACGATCTTGCTGGCGTGGGTGTTTTTGAAGGAACGCGTGACGTTGGTGCAATGGATCGGCTGCACCGTCGCATTTTGCGGTGTCGGCGTCCTTGCGCTGTAGGTTAGCCCTTCAGCCACCCCGCGGCGATCTGGCGTTGATGGGCGACCATAGAATTGCGCATCAAAATGGCGACTGTAACGGGGCCAACTCCGCCGGGAACAGGCGTGATCCAGCCCGCGACCTCAATCACTGCATCCGTATCTACGTCGCCCACGATTTTCGGGCCGTCGTCCGTTTCAATCTGGTTGATGCCAATATCGATGACGACAGCCCCCGGTTTGATCATATCCGGCCCGACCAAATGCGCTTTGCCCACGGCAACGACAACCACATCGGCACGTCGCGAATGCATCGGGACAGATCGCGTCATGTGATGGCAAACTGTCACAGTGCAGCCTTCGGCCATCAGCATCATCGCAGCAGGTTTGCCGACGATTTCGGAATGGCCAATCATCACAACCTCAAGACCCTCCATCGGCAGGCCGGTTTCTTTGATCAACGCGACACTGGCCGCGGCAGTACAAGGGGCCAACGCCACGTCGGAATAGACGATATT
>JAGGNB010000046.1 GCA_017886375.1 Octadecabacter sp. | reverse complement strand
GCCTGCCACGGATGTTTCAGGTCTTGGTGGTGGAAAATTCCGATGAACGCAGTCTCAGCACTGCAAGCTGGGCGTTCCCGACTTATCTGATGTTGATGAGTCTGTTTGTCGTGCCCATCGCGGTGGTTGGCCTTGATCTGATGCCCGTGGGCGCAAATCCTGATTTGTTTGTGGTGACGGTGCCCATAAGCGAAGGGCGACAGGGCCTTGCGATCCTTGCGTTTTTGGGCGGGTTTTCATCAGCCACGTCGATGGTGATCGTGGCGACGCTGGCACTGGCCACAATGGTGAGCAACCACATCGTCGTGCCCAGTTGGTTGAATGCGCGAACCCCCGGTGCGGTGGTATCGGGGGATGTGCGCCGCGTCGTGGTGATGTCGCGGCGGGTGTCGATCGGCGTCATTATGGCGCTGGGCTATGTATACTTTCGCCTGTCAGGGGGCGGCACGGCGCTGGCCGCTATCGGATTGGTGTCCTTCATCGGCGTTGTGCAGGTTCTGCCTGCGATGATCGGCGGTGTGTTTTGGCGCGGCGCAAATCGCTGGGGCGCGGGTGCGGGTCTGATTGTCGGATTTAGCGTCTGGGTCTGGACGAATTTCCTGCCCAGTTTCGGCATTGATGCCGTGATATCGCAAGCGGTGTTCGTCGGCGGGCCGTTCGGCATCGGTTGGTTGCGCCCTGAGGCCTTGTTCGGGATCGCGGGGATTGATCCGTTCGTGCATGCGCTTTTCTGGTCGATGTTCCTGAACACGTCGGCGTTCATAATCGTGTCGATCCTGACTTTTCCCAACCCGCTGGAACGTCTGCAAGGGGCGCAATTCGTCAATGTTTTCGATTATTCCAGCGGTGCGCGTACTTGGTCGAAAACGGCTGCCCAAGCTGAAGATTTGTTGGTGATGTCCCAACGGATCCTTGGCGGCGCAGAGGCGCTGGCGATCTTTGAAAGGGAAGCGCAATCGCAAGGCAAGGATGGGTTTCAGCCTGACGTGACGCCTGACTTTATTGGTCGGCTCGAACGCGAATTGTCGGGTTCAGTCGGGGCGGCCACGGCGCATGCGATGATCGGTCAGCTGACCGAAGGCACGATGGTGTCTGTAGATGATCTGATCGCGGTGGCGGATGAAACCGCGCAGATCATGGAATATTCCAGCCGCCTTGAGGCCAAAAGTGCCGAGGCAAACCGCACCGCACGCGCGTTGCGCGAAGCCAATGAAAAGCTGACTGCGCTGAGCATCCAGAAGGACGCGTTTCTCAGCCAGATCAGCCATGAATTGCGCACGCCGATGACGTCGATCCGGTCGTTTTCTGACATTTTGCGTGATGAAGACGTAGATGACGGCGCACGCAAACGGTTCGCGGGCATCATCCACGAAGAAAGCAACCGATTGACCCGTTTGTTGGATGATTTGCTGGATCTTGGCGTGCTGGAAAACGGGCAGGTACAGTTGAACGTCGGACAGGGCATGCTCGCGGATGTGTTGGACCGCGCGGTGATCGCATCGGGTGCGGACACCGGAAAAATGGCAATTGTACGCAAGGCGGGCAATGAGGCTGTGAATGTGCGGACCGATCTGGACAGGTTGGCGCAAGTGTTCATCAATTTGATCAGCAATGCGGCCAAATACTGCGGCGATGATGCGCCGCAATTGCGCATCATCGTGCGTCAGTTGGCGGGCCAAACGGTTGTGGATTTTTGTGACAACGGCGCGGGCATCCCGAGCGAAAGTCAGTCGATGATATTCGAGAAATTTTCGCGACTGGAAGATGAAGGCAAGGCAGGCGGTGCAGGGCTTGGCCTTGCGATTTGTCGTCAGATAATGGGCGCACTCGGGGGAGATGTGACGTATCTGCCAGGGCAGGGCGGGGCTGCGTTTCGCGTGACGCTGCCAGCGGCGCAAGCGTTGGCGGCGCAATAGCCGCGTGAAACCGTATCGTTAGCGGGTTGGTAACCTCGCGTGCGCTAAACACAGTTGATGAAGTTTAGGGCGGAATATTCTTGATGGCGGCGATCAACCCAATCCTCGCCCAAAAGCTGGGACTGACGCAGGCGCCCCCAGTGGCGCAAGACGCACAACCGGCCACGCCGATGCGCCAAATGCGGCGCGCGTTGGCGCGTGCGGCAGACAAGGCGGCGGGATTGTCGGTTTCGGTTTTGGGTATTTCCGAAGAAGATTTGGACGCAGAAAGCCTGATCGAAGGCGGGCCGGAAGGGTGGGTCGTGTTGGGATTGCGCGATGGATTATCGGCAGGATTAACGGGGCTGTTTTTATTGGATCAGCCGTTGCGATCCGCCTTGGTTGAAATGCAAACGATGGGCAGTTTGCTGCCACCAAGCGATGACCAACGCCGCGTCACACGGGTTGATGCCGTGATGACGATGCCGTTCGCCAGTCAAGTGTTGGCAGAACTGGCAGAGGTTGGATTTGGTGCGGCCGATTTTGAAACCGCCGCCTATGATATTGGTCCGATTGATGATTTGCGCACCGCTGGACTGGTTATGGTGCAGGGAAACTACCGTATCTGGCGCATTGCAATTCAGATGGGCGGAGGCGAGGCGCAAGGTGAGATGATGATCGCCATGCGCCCCAAGGTGTCGGTGGTGACGCCGGCCGCCAAAGACACATCCGGCTGGTCGGAGGCGCTGCGCAAGGCCGTTCAAGACGCCCCCGCAGAATTGGACGCGATCCTGACACGCATGACGATGCCGATCCATAAGATTGAAGAATTTGAGGTTGGCCAAGTGCTGAATTTGGCAGGCACGACCGTCGGGTCGGTGACGCTGATTGGACCGGGGGGCGACATCGTCACCACCGCGCGGTTGGGTCAAGTGGCGGGCAAACGGGCCGTAAGGGTGCAGCATAGTAAGGTTGAATTGCAAGATGATCCGCCCAACCTAGCGGCGCCAGCACCTGCGAAAGGTCATGTGGCGGCGGTTGTGGCACCCGAAATGACAGACCCAAACATCACAGCATCCGATTTGGTTGAGGGGTAGTCGCGGTTGGGATCACCCGTTTGTAGGCACGTCCAGCTGGCCACGCATCGCACGAAGATCATAACCGTGATCCGCGGCTGTTTGGATGATGTCGTCGGTGCCCATGACGCCCGCTTGCATCATCGCCCAAATAATTGTGCAGCGGGTGCCGGACGCACAATAAGCCAACACAGGGCCATCCGATTGCATGCAGGCCTGTTTTTGTTGGGATGCGAGATCAGGCGTCAGGGTCGCATGGGTCGCTGGAAGCACGACAAATGTCAGCCCGGCCGCGTCGGCTGCGATCTGCATCGCGTCCGCCTGATGTGACGGTGGAATTTCGCTGCACGGGCGGTTGTCGATAATAGTGGTGAATCCGGCCTGCGCGAGGGCTGCCAAATCCTCAGGGTCGATTTGCGGCGAAACGGCGTAGGCGGGGGTGAGCTGTCGAATATCCATGCCATGTTCTAGGCCGCGAGGCGCTGGGCGTCCAGCGTTTGACGCAGCCAGCGCTGATATTGGGGCGAATAGTACTTTGGGGGCTTTCCCTTTAGGGTACGGACCGCCATTCTGTTAACTATATTCTAGCACGTTGGGCGTGCGCAGATGCGCAAAGGGATCATATGGCGAGGTTGGTGCGATTTCGGGTGTTGGACGGGGTTGGCGTTATCACGCTTGACGCCGAACCGGTGAACATATTGTCAGCCCCGCTGCGCGCTGGTCTGTGGGAAGCATTCAGCCGTATTGACGCCAATCCTGACATCAAAGCGGCGGTGTTGCTCGCGTCGGGGCGGATGTTTTCAGCGGGCGCGGATATTCGCGAATTTGCCAAGCCGGTACAACAGCCGTCATTGGCACAATTGTGCGACCGGATTGAATCCTGCACCAAACCCGTTGTTGCCGCCTTTCATGGTTTGGCGCTTGGTGGGGGGGCTGAATTGCTGTTGGCGGCGCATTACCGTTTGGCGTCACCGGACGCCAAGATCGGCTTGCCTGAAGTGATGATGGGGCTGGTGCCTGGCGGCGGTGGCACACAACGATTGCCACGGCTGATTGGGGCACAGCGCGCTTTGCAAATGATGATTTCGACCGTCGCGGTTGACGCCTCGGTGGCGCATCGTTCGCAGCTTGTGGATGGCATTGTGCAGGGCGATCTGGCATCAGGCGCGATTGCTTTCGCGCTGAACTTGATCGAACACGGCAGCGGGCCGCGCCGGACCCGCGACAACCGCAGTCATCTGATGGACGGACGCGGGTTCAGCGCGGCGATTTCCAAGGCGCGCACGGCGCTTAAGGACAACCCATTGCATGCACCGAGACGCGTTTTGGACTGTGTTGAGGCCTCGGGTCTGTTGCCGTTTGACGCTGGATTGGCGTTTGAGGCGGATGCGTTCGAGCACTGCCTTGCCCATCCACAATCGATCGCGCTGCGCCATGTTTTCATGGCTGAACGCAAGATTGATACCGCTTTGATTGAACGCGACGGCACCGCGTTTAGACCTGTGGACCCGATGGGGAAATCGACCGTTCGACGCCTGCGCAAAGCCATGCGCGCAGCCGCTGATCATCTGGTCGAGAGTGGCGTGAGCGCGGATGATGTCGATGGCGCCATGGTCGCCTACGGGTTTCGCAAGGGACCATTTGGTGGCACGGGTGACGAGACCCGAAACGACACAATCGCACGCCGCTTGGTTGCGGCATTGCTGGTTGAAGGGTCTGCCTGCGTCGCGGAAAACGCCGTGCAACGCCCATCGGATATCGACGCGCTGGCGGTTCATGGCTTGGGCTTTCCACGTCGCGCAGGTGGTCCGATGCGCGCGATGCAAAGCGTCGGGCTGATCGGGGTGCGCAAAGACCTGAGGGTCTGGGGGGAGGACAGCACGATCTGGGCTGCGCCCGATCTTTTGGATCAGGCCATCAAAGACGCGCGCGGCTTTGATGCGCTAGGTTAGGATCACGCCGATTACGACGCACATCAGACCGATAACGGACACCAAAAAGGCCCCAAGATTGAGCGGCAAGACCGCCTGAATTTTTGCGCGTAGTTCGTCGTCGTTGGCGGCCATGCGTTTGGCACGACGCACCTGCATGATGCTGACGGCAATGCCGACAATTCCGATGACCGAAATCACCGCGCCGATGGGGATCAAAAGGTCCACGTGCGTCTCCGTATTTTGGGCCCGCTTTTGGTCCGGCTGTCAAACCTGCGAACGCTGTGGACGTATCGCGCCTGCGCGACGCACGCAACCGCTTGCCGCGCGGCGGTAGGGCGGGTAGGGAGTGGGCTAAATCCAGCGACATGAGGCCCGATATGTCTGACACATCTACCGACACCAGCTACCGCGTTACCGCCGACGAATTACGTCAGTTTATCGAACGCATCGAACGTTTGGACGCCGAGAAAAAAGACCTCGCCGAGCAGCAAAAAGAAGTCATGTCCGAGGCCAAAGGTCGTGGCTACGACACGTCCGTCATGCGCAAGATTATTGCCCTGCGCAAACGCGACAGCGATGATATTGCCGAAGAAGAAGCGGTGATGGAAATGTACAAAGAAGCGCTTGGCATGTGATCTAGATCACAGGGTCACACGGCCGTCGATCAAGATATTCGTGTGCCCGCCGATGCGGATTGGTCCGTCGTCCACATCATCCGGTGACGGGATGACATGCACCCGACCATGACGCCCGATGCAGGTCCCTTGGGCCACAATATAGGGGCGCTGAACGCGCCCCTGCGCCTGCATCCAATGGGCCAATGCTGAGTTCAAGGATCCGGTGACCGGGTCTTCGGTCAGGCCTGCCCACATCGAAAACATCCGAACTTCAAAATCCGCATCGCCCTTGCTGTGCGGCGCGATCAGCCCCACCGCGAGGCCGCTGACGGGTGTTATCGCGCCTGCGTCCAGCGTCAGCAGATCGTCGGCATTCTGCAGTTCAATTGCATGCCAGACTGGCCCGTTGTCGAGCACCGCGTGGCGTAAGATGCGCGTCGGATCGAGGTTCAGACCAGCGGTGATGGTCGCCAGCGTCGGTGCCGCCATGTCCGCAATGGACGTCGGTGGTGCGACGAAGGCGGGTGTGTCGCCTTTCAAGTCAATGTCGACCAGCCCAACGCCGCAATTCTGTCGGATGACGCCAGCTTGTTTTGGCGTGTTGCCTGCCGCAAGCCAGCAGGTGGCGGTGCCCAATGTCGGATGACCCGCAAAGGGCAGTTCGCGCGACACTGTGAAAATGCGAATGTCGTAGTCGGCGGCCGGATCGCTGGGCGCAAAGACGAACGTAGTTTCGGCCAAATTGGTCCAACGGGCAAAGCGCTGCATCGCCTCATCGGTGAGACCCGCACCGTCCAGCACCACCGCCAAGCCGTTGCCGCCCATGGGCGTCGTACTGAAGACGTCGCATTGCATGAAATGGCGTGATTTTGGCAAGCTAGGGGCCAATGAAATTCACCCCCGCCATACGTTCAATCCGGTAGACGTCTTCGTCGTAGTTCGCGGTCAGTTGGGAGAGGGTCTCTTGGGTCCAGCCGGGAATGTCGATCTCATCCTCGACTTCTTCTTCAAGCGCGTATTTTTCCAAAAATGCTGCGATAATCCGCCGCTTTTGCTGCTCGGTTTGGGGTGGGTTGGCCTTGAGATAGGTGACGAAGGCATGCATGCCTTCCGCGCTCATGATTGCGCTGAGCAGATCAAAGCCGCCAGTGATTTTTGTAAGTGAATCGACGCCTGCAAGCTCACGAATAAGCTGCGCCCAGATCAGCGGCGTGTCCTCATTGCACCAAACCGTCAGGCTGGCGCGCGGCAAAAAGGTGCGAATGCGCGCGATCAGATCGGACCAGCGCAATTCAAGCGGATCAATCCCGCGCATGAAATCTGGAAAACTATCCATCGGAGAGTCACCGAAAACTTCCGGAATAAATGTGGCCGGGTTGCGCATTCCGAGGAAGATTTCGATTTCATCATCAGGAAACAGGTCTTCGAGGCCGCGCAGTTTCTGTTCCGCAAGTTCGAAGAAAATGCTGTGCTCAAACACCCGTCGGTGGACGCACATGAACTGTGAATGGCTCATCACCAGACGGTTGCATTGGTCATCATCCAGAATGGCATCGAGAAGGATTTCGCGGGTGTCAGCCGCAGGTGGTTTCCCGTCAAGAGTTTGAATTGTCTCACGAATTAGGCTGCGATACTTGCCGGGACCGGGAACTTTGACACCCAGTGCGGCGAAGGTATCAGCATTCTTTAGAACAGATTTGAGCAGGCGATCCTGGTCTGTACAATTTGCGCCGATATGATAGACGATCTGCATTGTTTTTATGCCCGTAATACGTTGGTTTCACAGCCTTATAGACCATATGCGCGATTTGTCGTCAGTGGAACCGCCCATCAACGCACAAATCGGTCAAATCTCCCTCTTGCCAGCCCGCGTCAGACCCCTTAAAGCGCCCTTAAGTGCCCCTATAGCTCAGCTGGTAGAGCAACTGATTTGTAATCAGTAGGTCCGCGGTTCGAGTCCGTGTGGGGGCACCATT
>JAGGNB010000214.1 GCA_017886375.1 Octadecabacter sp. | reverse complement strand
GGGTGGCCTCATTCATGGGGCCAGGCAAAATGGTCAGGCGTTCGTTTCGCGCCACCAGAGGTTGGCCCGCCTCGGCGGCGCAGGCGGTGACAGACGTCACGCCGGGGATAACTTTGACGGTGAATTTGGGCGCAAGGCGCGCGTGGAGGTACATGAACGAGCCGTAAAAGAACGGATCGCCCTCACACAGGCAGACAACGTCTTCACCCGTTTTGAGGATCGCAGCGATGTCCGCCGCGCCTTTATCATAGGCGGCTTGTGCGGGTTCGCGGGCGGTTGTCATCGGCACGTCCATGCGAATTTCGCGGGCATCAGGTTTGATCAGACCGGCGGCAATGGCGCGCGCGAAACTGTCCCCCCCCGCGAGGGTCGGGTAGGCAATTGTCGTCGCGTTTTCGATCAGCCGCGCGGCCTTGAGCGTGATGAGGTCGGGGTCGCCCGGGCCGAGGCCGACGCCAAATAATGTGCCATTCATCTTTTGATCAAGCTCCATTGCGTCACGGGCATGGACGGGCGCCATCCGGTGAGGCGTCCGACAGGTTCGGCGCGATGTGTCTGGATCTTTACGAGGTCGCCGCCGTGGATTTTATGCAGCGCAATCAGCTCAGCCTCGGATTCCAACGTCACTGCGTTTGCAACGAGGCGGCCGAGGGGGCGCAGGGCGGCAAAGGCGGCATCAAAGGTTTCGCGTGACAACCCGCCGCCGATGAAAACTGCGTCAGGAGCGTCAAGGTTTTCAAGGGCTTGCGGGACGGTTCCGTCGATCAATTCGAGTTTTGGTGCGCCCAGTGCCAGTGCGTTTTGTGCGGCCATGGCGCGCCGATCTGCGCGGGGTTCGATGCCGATCGCACGTGCGTAGCGTGCAGCGCGCATCCATTCGATGGCGACGGAGCCGCTGCCTGTCCCAATGTCCCACAGCAGCGCGCCGCGCATCGGCATGAGTTTGGCCAATGTCGCGGCGCGGACTTCTTGTTTGGTCATGGTGCCGTCAGACACAAACAGCGCGTCGGCAAGGCCGGGTACGCGGGGCAGCAGGGCTGCGTCAGGCGCAGCGATGCAGTCGATACACAGGGTATTGAACGCCGGAACGATGTGGGACCAGTCATGTGCGGCACCGTCAAAGCGTAGCTCATTTTCCCCACCCATCGCGGCGAGGACGGTCATTTTGGATTTTCCAAAACCACGCTCAGCCAAGAATTTTGCGATTTGCGCCGGCGTGTCTGCGCCCGTCGTCAGAACGATAAGCCGTTGATCAGGCTGAATAAACGCGATCATCTGCTGCACGGGGCGGCCATGCACGGTGAGGGTTTCAACATCCGCCAGCGACCAGCCCATGCGGGCAGCGGCCAGTTGGAACGCGCTGAGTTGCGGGTGGTAGACGAGTTCGCCAGCAGGGATCGTGCGGCCGATGCGGGCGCCGACGGAAAACCAAAGCGGGTCACCCGTGACGAGCACCACGGCGCGTTGGCCTTTGAGGGTTTGCAGGGTTTCGATCATCGCATCAAAGGGCGATGGCCATGCGATACGGGTCGCGGTGGGATTGACGGACAGGGTGTGGTGACGTTCACCACCGATGATGACATCTGCCGCCTCAACAACGGCGCGCGTGGCGGGGGTTAGCCCGTCCATCCCGTCTTCGCCGATGCCGACAATATGGAGCCACGGGGCTGCGTTAACCATTGCTGAACCCCCATGTGCACGGCGTGCACACCCTGTACATATGCTGTACACACCTTGTATGTACACGCGGTTGCAGAGCGTTGTTAAGCATTACCAATCTCCGGCAGGCCCGCGGCGAGCGCATTGACCGCAGCCGAGGCCATGGCGGAGCCACCTTTGCGACCACGCAGGGCGATGAAATCCACGTCGCGGGGATTGGCGGCCAGTTCGGCCTTGGATTCTGCCGCGCCGACAAAGCCAACAGGAAAGCCAAGGATGACGGCGGGTTTGGGAAAGCCCTGATCGATCAATTCGAGCAGGTGGAACAGGGCGGTGGGCGCGTTGCCAATGGCGACAATTGCGCCTGCGATGTGGGGTTCCCAAAATTCGACAGCGGCGGCGGATCGGGTGTTGCCGATTTTCGCGGCGTGATCGGGGGTGCGCGGATCGTTAAGGGTGACGATGACTTGGTTATTGGCGGGCAGGTAGCGGCGGATGATGCCCGCGCCGACCATTTCGCAATCGCACAGGATCGGCGCGCCCGATTGCAAAGCGTGATGGCCCGCAAATGCCACATCGGGCGAAAACGCCAAGCGGTCGGCGATTTCGACCATGCCGCAGCTGTGGATCAGGCGGGTGACGAGGGGGTGAAGGGCGGGGGCGAAACGCTCAAGACGTGCCTCGGCTGCGACCGTCGCGAAGCTGGCGGCGTAGATGGCTGAGGGGTTGGTTTCGTAGGGGCGCATGACGGTTCTTTTGGACTGCGGAGGAGCCTCCGGCGGGGATATTTTTTGAAGCAAAGACGAATGGGTAGGAAGCGGATTGTTTGGCTTATGGTTTCGTCTTGCGGGCGGATTCGGGGCCATGTGGATGTTTGGCGTGTGGGTAGACGGCGTGTTGGTGATCGTGATCATGGCTGTGGTCATGGCCGTGTGTGTGGGCATGATCATGCGCGTGCCCATGATCGTGACTGTGGGCGTGTTGGGCTTGCAGGCGGCACATGCCGGTGCAGAAGGTGTCGCACAGCGTGCAGTCGGCGACGTTTGATCCCGGAGCTGACGCGCCTTGGCCCTCAACGTGGTGGTGATGTGATTCCTGAACTGCGCCGACTTCGGATTCAAAACCGAGGACTTGGGTGCGGTATTTGCACAGCACGCAGGTCGGCGGTGGGGAATCCGCGAAGGCCGCGTGGTTTTCGCGGTCTTCGGCCAGAATCGTGACGGTTTCGCCGGAATCCATCGCGAGGACTTGGGTGCGGTAGGCGCAGGTGCCGCAGTTGGGGGGCGGGTTTTTGCCGGTCTGTTCGATAATGCGTTCGGCGAAGGTCTCCAAGACTTTCGGATGGTCGCCCAAATAGCCCGCTTTGACGAATTGGATGTCGGGGTGGTCGGCTGCGACTTGATCGGTGAAGCCGTAGATCCGATCGATCAGAATACCGGAGAACAGGAAATAGGGCGCAACGATGATGCGTTTGTAGCCGAGTTTTGCTGCATGGCTGAGGCACGGTTCGACGAGTGGGAAGGTAACGCCGGAATAGCCGACCTCATGCCAGCCGAAACCGATGCCTTCATGCAGCATCCGCGCGATTTTGGCGACGTTGCCGTTGGCGTCGGGATCGGACGCGCCGCGCCCAATGACGACAAGGCAGGTGTCGTGCAGATCGACGGGGCCATGTTTGATGTTGGCGGCGGCGACTGCGTCTTGGATGCGTCCAGCGGCGGCGGCGATCATTTTGGGATCAACGCCGAGTTCGCGGCCATAGCTGATCTGCATGCCGTGTTTGGCGGCGTAGGTGTTCAAGACGGTGGGGATGTCATTTTTCGCATGCATCGCGGCAAAGAGCATTCCGGGCACGGCGAGGATGCGGGTGCAGCCTGCGATCCGAAGTTTGTCGAGCCCGTCGCGGATCACGGGGTTGGCGAATTCGAGGTAGCCGTATTCGGTTTGCCAATCGTCGGGCAGATAGGCGGGGAGTTTGTCGGCCAGCGTCGCGAATTCATCGACAGCGGATTGGCTGCGTGATCCGTGGCCGCAGATCATGACGCCAGTTTTTGGGCCCGTTTTGATGTGATCGTTCATGCCAATGCCTCATCTTCGTCGGTGGCGTCGTCTTCTGTGACGTCTTCGGTGACGTCTTTGTCTTGCGATTTGCCCTTGCGCGCGCCCAATGCTGCGATGCCCAGCGCGATTGCGATGGCCCCTGCGGCGGCCCAGTGACCGTGGCCAGCAACGTCGGACAGATGCCCGACATGGGCCAATGCGGGGGTGCCCGCCAGAATGGTGAATAGAGCAAGTGTTAGCCGCATGCGTCGTCTCCGTTATCTATGCCAATAGACCAGAGAGCCACGCACCCAGAACGGGGCAGGTTTGGACGATTTGCGCCTGTGGTCCCCGTGGTGGGTCAACCGAAAGCGCAACAACCTCTCTGGCCCCCGAGTATCAGTTGGGGCGTCGTCTGGGGCGTTGGTATCGCGGGTGGGGCGGGGCCGCAATCAGGTTTGCGGCGCGCGAGGCGGTGAATCCGACTTGTGCGAATGCGCACTATCGCTGCGCTTGGGTCGCGGTTGGTTGACGGACGCAGGGGCGTTAGGTGTTGGCTAACAAATTTTAGGAGAGAGTTATGGGACAATTGGTAGACGGACAGTGGCACGACGTTTGGTATGATACGAAATCAACCGGCGGCGCATTCAAGCGTAAGGACGCAACATTTCGCAACTGGATCACGGCGGACGGGTCTGCGGGGCCATCCGGTGAGGGCGGTTTTGCGGCTGAGTCAGGACGGTACCATTTGTATGTGTCCTACGCCTGCCCGTGGGCGCACCGTGCCCTAATATTCCGTGAACTCAAAGGGTTGCAGGATCATATCAGTGTGTCAGCCGTGCATCCTGATATGCTTTCGGATGGTTGGACGTTTGAGACCGACGCGCACGGAGCAACCGGCGACACACTGTTCGGGTTGGAGTTCGCGCGCGATATTTACCTGAAGGCCGATCCGAAAATGTCGGGGCGGGTGACGGTGCCGATCCTTTGGGACAAAGAACGCGGGACGATTGTGAGCAATGAAAGTTCCGAGATCATCCGCATGTTCAATTCGGCGTTCGACGCGATTACCGGCAACACGGATGATTATTGGCCCGCCGAAATGCGCGATGACATCGAGGAGGTGAACGCGCGGATTTATGACACCGTGAACAACGGGGTCTACAAGTCAGGGTTTGCGACGACGCAAGCGGCGTATGATGCGGCCGTTGCACCGTTGTTTGATACGCTCGATTGGTTAGAGGCGCGCCTTGGTGAGGGCCGTTACCTGATGGGCGATAAGATGACCGAGGCCGATTGGCGGCTTTGGACGACGCTGGTTCGGTTCGACAACGTCTACCATCTGCATTTCAAATGTAACCGCAAACGCATCGTGGATTACCCGAACCTGTGGGGGTTCACGCGGGAATTGTATCAGGTCGCAGGCGTGGCCGAGACGGTGAATATGAACCATATCGTGCGCCATTATCACTACAGCCATGAAACCATTAACCCGAACCGGATCATCCCGATCAATCCACAACTGGATTTCATGGAGCCACACGGGCGGGGCTAGGCGCCCGCCTAGGGTCAGGACCCTAGTCGACGGGGTGGCGCATCCGGTCGATCAGATTGTCTTTGCGCACGAACTGATGAAATAGCGTGCCTGCCAAGTGCAGGCCAAACAGGCCAAGCAAGACAAATTTCATCAGTTCGTGACCTTCTGCGGCCAGTTCAACACCGCCGAACCATGCGACTGCACCGCCGATGGGCATAGCGATCAGCGCCACATAAAGCGCGATATGGACCGACTTGGCGAGCAGTTCGAGCGCTGGCGCATCGCCTTTGGGTGGGGGTGGCGCACCGCGTGTCATCCGCACCCGCAGCCGCCAAAGCGCCAACACTAAAATGGTGAAACCGCCAATGACATGCGCTGCAACAAGGGGGTGGAAGGCGACAGATTCGCCGTCAAGATACGCGTCCCACGCGCCCGCAATCCATTCATGGAACGCGAATTGCAGAACCAGCAACCCAAAGATGATCCAATGCAGGCGAATTTGCAGGCGGGAATATCCGGTAGGTTGGGACATGGTGCTGGCTTTCATGTAAAGATTATTAACATTGTAGTTCTGCCGCGACACGATGTCATCTGAAAATTGTCTTCTTGTGCCGCTCGACCGAATCCGGTTGAACCTGATGGACTTTAAAAGGAACTGACATGACAACTTGGATCACAATCTGCGACACCTGCAAACGTACAGGCTGGGAAGAAACCGGCATGCAGAAGACCGACGGCGAGGCTTTGGCGGAGATGGTCGAGGTTGCGGCGGCGGGCACGGATGACGTGAAAACCCGCCGCGTGTCCTGCACGATGGGCTGCGATCGCGCCTGCAACATCACGGTTCAGGCAAGCGGCAAGATCAACTATTCGCTGGGCACGTTTGAGGCCACAACCGACGACGCCGTCGCGATTGTCGAATACGCCGCAAAGCATGCGGCGAGCGAAAACGGACAGGTGCCGTATCGTGAATGGCCCCAAGGCGTGAAGGGGCATTTTGTGTCGCGTCACCAGCCGCTCCCGGAATGACCGAAAAGCGCGACCATGGGGGTGGCTTGGATGCCGCAGTTGCCAAATACGGCGGCACGCGAGCGGATTGGCTAGACCTGAGCACGGGGATCAATCCGGTGCCTTATCCGGTGGGTGAGATTGGCGCGGATGCGTGGACTGCGCTGCCCGACAGCGCGGCGATGGATCGGTTGTTGACGGCGGCGCGGGCGTTTTGGAATGTGCCGGACGGGGCGGAAATTGTTGCGGCTGGTGGGGCATCGGCGTTGATTGCTGCGATGCCACATGTGTTCGCAGGCACGCGGGTAACCATCCAGAAGCCGACCTATAATGAACATGCCGCTGCGTTTGTGGCGCAAGGATGGACGGTTCAGAAAGATGGCCCGTCCGAAGTGCGCGTTTTGGTGCATCCGAACAATCCGGATGGCAAGATTTGGCAGGCGGAACACGTTGGCGGGCCAAGTGTTATTGACGAGAGTTTTTGTGATGTGATGCCCGCCGCAAGCCTGATCGGTCAGGCACATCGCCCTGATAGCATTGTCCTGAAGAGTTTTGGGAAATTTTGGGGGTTGGCGGGGGCAAGGCTTGGCTTTGCCATATGTTCGCCCGTGTTGGCGCAACGGTTACGGGACCATCTGGGGCCATGGGCAGTGTCCGGGCCTGCATTGGAGATCGGCGCGCGGGCGTTAGAGGATTTGGCGTGGGCGGATGCAGCGCGGGAACGATTGACGGCGGATGCAGCGAGATTGGATTCCTTGGTGGGCTGGAAGCTGGCGGGTGGGACGGATTTGTTTCGCACATACGCCGTTGGGGATGCCGCGGCGATGCAGGACCAATTGGCCCGCAGCCATGTCTGGAGCCGGATTTTTCCATATTCAAAGACGTGGCTGCGGCTGGGCTTGCCGCACCCTGACAGGTGGGACCAGCTTGACGCGGCTGTCGCTGGATTGCGCTGATGGCGTTGGTTTTGGCCATGGTGCTGGACGCGATTTTCGGGGAGCCGAAGTGGCTTTGGGACCGCGTGCCGCACCCTGCCGTCCTGATGGGCCGCGTCGTCGCTTATATGGACGCCGCGCTGAACAACAAAACACGCGGGGCTGGCGTGTTGGCTGTGGTTGTGCTGGTCGGGGCGGCGGTGGTTGTTGGGCTTATCATGGCCGCACTGTCGGGTATTTGGGCTGAGGTAATCGTCGGCGCGATGCTGCTGGCGCAGCGGTCTTTGGTGCAGCATGTACAAAGGGTTGCGGATGCGTTGCGCCTGTCCGTCAGCGACGGGCGCGATGCGGTTGCAAT
>JAGGNB010000126.1 GCA_017886375.1 Octadecabacter sp. | reverse complement strand
CGCATCGCCCAGCCCGCCGATCTCGACCCTACAGCCCATCTATGGCACGCCGCGTGGCACGAAACCCAAGCGCCGTTCGTGCCCGCCGCACTCATCGCCCAGCGCAGCCTTGAAAGCTTTAAAACACGGCTCGCGCAAATGGGTGACCTGCTGCGGATCGCTGGACCCGTTGGCGCGCCCATCGGCTTGTGTTCAATCAAACCCTGCGAACTGCACCAGCTTTTCATCGCACCAGCAGCGCGTGGCGCAGGCGTGGCCGCCGCACTTCTGGCAGACGCAGAACGGCGGCTTTTGGCGCAGGGCGATACATCTGCGTTCCTCGATTGTCTGATCGAAAACGACGCCGCTATCAGGTTTTACAGCCGCAACGGGTGGGTGAAGCACGGCGTCCAAACCGCACAGTTGGATACCCTGGACGGGACGTTCGAATTGCCCTGTCTCATCTTCCGAAAGGAGCTATCGGCACAATGACCCATGCAAAGATTACCGGAACGTGCCTGTGCGGTTCCATATCGTTTACCCACGAAAGCCCTGAAAAACTGGTGCGCTGTAATTGTTTGGCCTGTCGATCCTACGGCACGCTTTGGGCGCACGGGTCCCTCACGATGATTTCCATCACCACCAACGGCCCGACCACGCGGTATATTCGCGCCGACAGCGACGGCGATCTGGCCTTCGTCAGCTGCGCGACTTGCGGCGTCACCACCCACTGGGAACCCACGACGCCGCAGAACGGTCCAGCCTATATGGCCGTCAACGCAGCCCTGTGTGACCCAAGAACAACCGCAACCCTGCTAATCCGCAACTTTGACGGGGCGGATACATTTGCGTTCCTTGACTGATCGCGCGTCCAAAACACAAAAGCACGAATTCTCAGTTTCAATAATAACCTCTCGTTAACCCCGATCCCCTAAACCTGATTCTGCAGCAGACGGAGACTAGGATGACCGAGAACGACAGTTCTTCCACTCACCCCCCACTCCTACCCACCACGGAAGATGATCGAATAAGTCATCTCCGTCTGCTGCGCTCACGTCGTGTGGGCCCAGTGACATACGCCAGATTGCTGGTCGAACATGGGTCCGCCGCAGCCGCCCTTGACGCACTTCCCAAAATTGCACGCGACGCAGGTGTTCCCGATTATCAGGTTTGCCCAATCGGTGTCGTGCTTGGTGAACTTAAAGCAGGCCGCACCGCCAAAGCGCGACTGGTATTCAAAGGCGAACCGGATTTCCCGCGTGCCTTGGCCGACATAGACGACGCGCCCGTGATGCTGTGGATGATCGGCGTCGCGTCGGTCCTGCAACGGCCGATGGTCGCTTTGGTCGGCGCGCGCAACGCATCATCTTTGGGCACGCGCATGGCGCGCAAACTGGCGCAGGAACTGGGTGAGGCGGGGTTTACCGTGGTGTCCGGCCTTGCGCGCGGCGTTGATGCCGCCGCCCATGACGGGTCCCTTTCTACGGGCACGGTCGCGGTCGTTGCGGGGGGGGTCGATGTGATTTACCCCGCTGAAAACGCCAATCTGGCACAGAAAATCACGAAAAACGGTCTTCGCGTATCTGACCAGCCTATCGGATTGCACCCCCACGCCCGCCACTTTGTCGCGCGCAACCGGATCATATCCGGCATGGCGCAAGCCACAATTGTCGTAGAAGCCGCCGCCAAATCCGGCAGCCTGATCACGGCCCGCACCGCATTGGATCAGGGGCGCGATGTTCTTGCGGTGCCTGGCCATCCGTTTGATGCCCGCGCGTCGGGATGCAACATGCTGATCCGCGACGGGGCGATACTGGTGCGCAGCGCACGCGATGTCCTTGACCACCTTGGCGATCCGACAGCCATTGCGCCCGAATTACCGTTCGAACCCGTGCCACAGCCGCGCGGTTTGCGCGAAACAGCGCTGCTGCATGCCGATATTCTTGACCGTCTCAGCCCCGCGCCCATGGCCGAAGACCAGCTGATCCGCAGCCTTGGTGCCGCGCCAACCGCCATCGCACTGCTTTTGATGGACCTCGAACTTGACGGCAAAGTCATCCGTCAAGCTGGCGGAATTCTGGCGCGCGCAAATTAAAATCTCGGCTGTTTCAGTGCGCTGAACGCAGGCCTGACGGCACTCATTTGTCACACGTCAAAGATGTTGCATTGACAATCCCGCACGCCCCACCACATTTTGCCCAGTCACTAACGTCGCCTCTTTTGGAAGGATTACCATGCCTGTTGTTGTCGTTGAGTCTCCGGCTAAGGCCAAGACAATCAACAAGTATTTGGGGCCAGGCTACACAGTCTTGGCGTCCTACGGCCACGTCCGCGACCTGCCCCCAAAGGACGGATCAGTCGACCCTGACAACGATTTCGACATGTTGTGGGAGATCGCGAGCGACAGTAAAAAGCACATCAAAGCCATTGCCGACGCCCTTGCGGACGACAATGAGCTGATCCTCGCGACCGACCCCGACCGTGAAGGCGAAGCGATTTCGTGGCACCTTGAAGAGACGTTGCGCAAACGCAAATCGATCAAGAAAGACACGCCCGTTTCGCGCGTCGTGTTCAACGCGATCACCAAGACTGCCGTCACCGAGGCGATGAAAAATCCACGCCAAGTCGATGTGCCACTGGTTGAGGCTTACCTTGCGCGGCGCGCACTTGATTATCTTGTTGGCTTCAAACTTTCTCCAGTCCTGTGGCGCCGCCTTCCCGGTGCAAAATCCGCGGGCCGCGTGCAATCGGTGTCCCTGCGCATCATCGTTGAACGCGAGATGGAGATCGAGGCGTTCAACAACCGCGAATATTGGTCCGTCAAAGCGCAGCTATCAACGCCGCGCAACCAAGCGGTTGAGACCCGACTGACCGTTCTGGCCGGCAAAAAGATCGACAAATTTGATCTTGAAAATGCGACGCAGGCGGAATTGGCGGAACAGGCTGTTAAGTCCCGCGATCTGACCGTCAAGCGCGTCGAAGCGAAACCCGCCAACCGCAATCCATCCGCGCCGTTCATGACGTCCACCTTGCAACAAGAAGCGTCGCGCAAATTCGGCTTCGGCGCGCGCATGACCATGAACGCCGCACAGCGTTTATATGAAGCCGGCCTGATCACCTACATGCGGACCGACGGTATCGACATGGCCCCTGAAGCCATAACTGCCGCGCGCGACGCGATTGCTGCAAAATTCGGCAAAGACTATGTTCCTGACACGCCGCGCATCTACAAAAATAAAGCCAAAAACGCACAAGAAGCGCACGAATGTATCCGCCCGACCGATCTGATGTTAGACGCAGAAACGGCAAAAATTGCCGATCCGGACCAACGCAAATTGTACGATTTGATCTACAAACGCACGGTGTCCAGCCAGATGGCCGCCGCCCGCATGGAACGCACAAGTGTTGATTTCGGCAGCGCAGACGGACAGGTAGAACTGCGCGCGACGGGCCAAGTCGTGCTGTTTGACGGCTTTCTTGCGATTTACGAAGAAGGCCGCGATGACGACGCGGCAGATGATGACGGCGACGACAAACGCCTGCCCCAAATGGCTGAGGGCGAAAAGATGGCCAAGTCATCCGTTGTGGCTGAACAGCATTTCACCCAGCCGCCGCCCCGCTACACCGAAGCGACGCTTGTCAAACGCATGGAAGAACTCGGCATCGGTCGCCCGTCCACCTACGCGTCAATCGTCACGACGATTCAGGATCGCGAATATGTCCGCAAAGAAAAAAACCGCCTGATCCCTGAAGACAAAGGGCGCTTGGTCACAGCATTCCTGACCAATTTCTTCCGCAAATACGTCGGTTATGACTATACCGCATCGCTGGAAGAAGAACTCGACCACGTGTCAGCAGGCGAAGCTGACTACAAGAAAGTTCTGTCTGATTTTTGGGGTGACTTCAAAATCACCATCGACGAAGCGATGGATATGTCCATCACGCAAGTCCTTGATAAAATAAACGAAGTCCTCGCACCGCACATCTTCCCCCCGAACGAAGAAGGCACCGACCCGCGTCTTTGCCCGAACTGTAATGTGGGCCGCTTGTCCATGCGCACCGCGCGGTCTGGCGGCGCCTTTATCGGCTGTTCCAACTACCCCGAATGCAAATACACCCGCGCCTTTGGCCCCCCCGGTCAAGACGATGCATCCGGCATCCCGCCAGAAGGCAAAGAATTGGGCATGGACGACGGTGACAAAATCTGGATCCACAAAGGGCGCTTTGGCCCCTACGCCCAGCGCGGTGAGGTCACGGAAGAAAATAAGAAACCGAACCGCCAGTCGGTCCCGAAAGAATGGCCGCCAGAAGACGTCACGCTTGAGACAGCCGTCAAATTGCTGTCACTGCCCCGTCTGATCGGCACCCACCCCGAAGACGGCGTCAATGTATTCGCCAACATCGGGCGCTATGGTCCTTATATCAAACACGCAGAATCCACATCCGAGCGTGGCGGCACCAATGCCAATCTTGAGGGGCTTGACGACGTGTTCACCGTTGGCATGAACCATGCCGTACAGCTTCTGGCCGAAAAAGTCGCGAGCCGTGGTAATCGCGGCGGGGCAGCTAAAACTCTGAAATCGCTTGGTGATCACCCAGATGAGGGCGGCCCAATCGACATCATGGAAGGCAAATACGGGCCATACGTGAAATGGGAAAAGGTCAATGCGACCCTGCCAAAAGACAGCGACCCAGAGGCGCTGACAATCCAACAAGCTGTTGACCTGATCACCGAAAAGCAGGCCAAAAAGGGCACCAAACGCAAAGCCCCTGCCAAGAAAAAGGCAGCCCCCAAGAAGGCACCAGCAAAGAAAGCTGCAGCGAAAAAGACTGCTGCCAAGAAACCCGCAGCAAAGAAGGCAGCGCCGAAAGCCATCGATACCGGTGGTGACGTTCTGGAATAGCGGCTCGGACAACGCCGCAGCGCAGCATTTCCATCAACACCCCGTTGACACCCCCCGCAGCCCGCTTATCAATGGGCCAACTTTAACGGGGGTTTCATGCAGAAAATCTATCCAAACGCCGCCGCCGCCCTCGATGGGCTGCTTTCTGACGGTATGTTCATCGCGGCGGGTGGCTTTGGCCTGTGCGGCATTCCAGAATTGCTGTTGGGGGCGATCAAAGACGCTGGCACCAAGGATTTGACATTTGCGTCCAACAACGCAGGCGTCGACGATTTTGGCATCGGCATTTTGCTGCAAACCCGCCAGGTCAAGAAAATGATCAGCTCTTACGTTGGCGAAAACGCGGAATTTATGCGCCAGTACCTCTCCGGTGAACTCGAACTCGAATTCAACCCGCAAGGCACGCTCGCCGAACGTATGCGCGCAGGCGGCTGCGGCATCCCCGGATTTTATACGAAAACCGGTGTCGGGACGGTCATTGCGGACGGCAAAGAACACAAAGATTTTGTCGGACCTGATGGAAAGTCCCAGACCTACATCATGGAAGAAGGCATCTATGCCGACCTCGCTATCGTGAAAGCGTGGAAAGCCGATGAAACTGGCAACTTGATTTTCCGCAAGACCGCGCGCAACTTTAACCCGCCTGCCGCCATGTGCGGCAAGGTCTGCGTTGTCGAAGTCGAAGAAATTGTCCCCGTGGGCACCTTTGATCCCGACCACATCCACCTGCCCGGCATTTACGTGCACCGCATCATTCAGGGCGATCACGAAAAGCGAATTGAGCAGCGTACCGTTAGGGAGAAATCATAATGGCTTGGGACCGCAATCAAATGGCGCAGCGCGCCGCCGCCGAACTTGAAGACGGCTGGTATGTGAACCTCGGCATCGGCATTCCGACACTGGTGGCAAATTACGTCGGCGACAAAGACATCACGCTGCAAAGCGAAAATGGCATGCTCGGCATGGGCCCCTTCCCGATTGACGGCGAAGAAGACCCTGATTTGATCAATGCGGGCAAACAAACCATTACCGAACTCCGACGCA
Organism: Octadecabacter sp.; assembly: GCA_017886375.1. Taxonomy (GTDB): domain Bacteria; phylum Pseudomonadota; class Alphaproteobacteria; order Rhodobacterales; family Rhodobacteraceae; genus Octadecabacter. The sequence continues at coordinate 19,534 of JAGGNB010000126.1, read as the reverse complement.
CAGCCTATTTTGACAGCGCAACCTCGTTTGGTATGATCCGTGGCGGCAAAATCGCCTGCGCGATCCTTGGTGCGATGGAAGTCGATGAAAAGGGTGATCTGGCCAACTGGATGATCCCCGGCAAGCTGGTCAAAGGCATGGGCGGCGCGATGGACCTTGTCGCGGGCGTCGGCCGCGTCATCGTTGTGATGGATCACACCAACAAACACGGCGACAGTAAACTGCTGCGCGAATGCACATTGCCGCTCACGGGCAAGGCCGTCGTGGACCGCATCATCACAAACCTTGGCGTGCTCGATGTCGTTGATGGTGGCCTCAAAATAGTGGAATGCGCTGACGGCGTCACCGAAGGCGAACTGCGCGCTGCGACCGAAGCGACAATCGTCTAGACAAAACAGGGCGCGCGCAGAACGCGCGCGCCTCGTTGCTTCTTTCAGGGTCTTTGTTTTTTTAATATCCCCGCCGGAGGCTCCACACACTCCACTCGCACCAACACATCAGTCCAACACGTCGTGCCAGCGTCGCATCCCCCTTCAGACTTAAAAAACGCGCGGCAGCGCATTATTTTCCAGTCACCGCGAAAAACCGTTTCGAAATTGGATACAAAGTCATAGTCTTGCCCAATTCTGTCGCTAATTGCGAAATGATGACAATGAGCAATACAAACACGCCCGACCTAGCCCCGATGCCCGCACCCACCCCCACACCGAAGGGTGGCGCGCGGCGCTGGCGTGATATTGCGATTTTAGCCGCATTGTTCGCATTCGTGATTGCGGGCCTTGCAGGTCTGGCCGCCGCGACGGGTTGGGAAGAAACCAAACACCAGCTGATGCAGCTCCACCTTGGGCAAATTGCGATTCTGCTGTGCCTCAGTCTGGTAAACTACCTTTTTCGCGGCGTGCGCTGGCATGTGTTTTCCAACCGCCTTGGCCTGCCCACCACCTTGATACAGGACTTACGCCATTTCTTGGGTGGTTTCGCAATGTCCGTGACACCTGGCCGCGTCGGTGAATTGATCCGAATGCGTTGGCTGCGTCGCGAAACGGGCTGGGCAGTCGAACGCACCGCGCCCTTGGTTTTGATGGACCGCGCGTCTGATCTCGCGGCGATGGCGCTGATCCTTGCTGGTGGTGTCGCGCTGTCTGCTGGCGGCATTGCCATGGCGACGCCCGTCGCGATCTTGGCTCTTGCCGCTGCGTTCGTGGCGACCCGCCCAAAACTCCTCGCGGCCTGCGTCACACGTCTTTATCGCACCGTTGGTAAATTTCCCCGCCTGATGGCACGCGTGCGTATCGCGGCCCGCTCGCTCACTGTGTTTTCAAGCGGCCCTATCATGGCGGGCGCCCTCGCCCTCGGGCTGATTGGCTGGATCGCCGAAGGTTACGCATTTCATCTGCTTCTCATGTGGATGGGCGCAGACATTGGCCTCGCCAAAGCAATTGCAATTTTCACCTTCTCGACGCTCGCAGGCGGCCTCACGGGTGCCCCAGGTGGCGTTGGCGGCGCTGAAGCCGCGATGGTCGCGCTGTTGTCACTCGAAGGCATCCCGCTCGACGTGTCCATCCCCGCCACCGCCGTTATTCGCCTGACAACACTTTGGTTTGCGATTCTGATCGGCCTCGCGATATTCCCTCTGGCCGAACGCCTCTCCAACAAAGCTACCTACGCATGATCTGGGCCAAAGACCAAACTTACACCGGCTGGGGCCGCGCACTCAGCGCGACGGGTGATATTGCCCGCCCGAGCGAAACAGCAAGCATCACAGCGAACGCGCCTGCGATCGGCAATCGGCGGTCCTACGGTGACGCACCCCTGAACGGCGACGGCAAAGCCATCGACATGACGCGCCTTGATCGCATCGATGCATTTGATTGTGAGACTGGCCTGTTGACCGTGCAGGCAGGCATCACCTTGGGCGAGCTCGCTCGCATTTTCGCGCCGCAAGGTTGGCTTCCCGGCGTCATGCCCGGCACAGGATTCGCAACTGTCGGCGGTGCCATCGCGATGGATGTGCACGGCAAAAACCACCATCGCGCGGGATCGTTTTGTCAGCATGTCAAGTCGATCACGCTGATCCAAGGCGACAAGACCCGCAAGATCACACCCAAGTCTGCAGCCCTTTGGAAAGCCACCTGTGGCGGTCTTGGACAAACGGGGATTATTGCGCAGGCAACCCTGCAACTGACCCCGACCAAAGGCGACATGATGCTGGTAACAGAACAACGCGCTACCAATTGGGATCACCACGTGGCTCTCCTTGATGGATCTGATGCGCAATATACCGTCGGCTGGATCGACGCGACGGCAACGGGTGCGGCGCTCGGGCGCGGCATCATCGAGGAAGGCGAAACCTGCCGTGGACTGCGCCCGACCCCACGTGGCACCAAGAAAATCCCGTTCAACGCGCCGCACTGGGCGCTGTCCGGCCCTATCGTCAAAGCCTTTAATGCCACCTATTATAGGCGCGTCCCCAAATCAGGGCGCACCGTTGTGCGCACCGTGCAGGACTTCTTCTTCCCGCTCGACAAAATACACGATTGGAACAAGCTTTACGGCAAACGTGGATTCCATCAATTCCAATGCGTCGTGCCTCTGGATCAATCACACGCCTTGCGGGACATGATGCAAACCATCGCCGAATCTGGCCTTGCGTCGCCCCTCGCCGTGCTCAAACGTATGGGTCCAGGATTAGACGGCGATCGCGCCGGATATATGTCGTTCCCGATGGAGGGCTACACCCTCGCAGTCGATTTCCCAAACCGCCCCGCCGCACGCCATCTGATCGCGCGCCTAGAATCCGCGACACTGGCCGCGGGCGGGCGGTTGTATCTTGCCAAAGACGCGCTCTCCACGGGGACGGCCATCAAATCAATGTACCCCGACTATCCCAAATGGGCCCGCGTGGCGGCGAAAGCCGACCCCGACGGCGCTTTGCAAACCGACATGACCAGACGCCTAGACCTAAGGACACAAAAATGACCGACACACCGACACATCCGACTTGGATCATCCTCGGCGCAAGCTCGACCATCGCCAAAGCCTTCACCCGCTCCGTTGCCGAAACCGGCGCGCATGTGATCCTCGCGGGTCGCCGTATGGACGATTTAAACGCCTCCGCCGCCGACGCCAAAGCGCGCGGGGCGGCAGACGCTACTCCAATCATCTTTGACGCCCGCGTGCCCGACACCTTCCAAGCGATCATTGATTTGGCAGCAGCGCAATCCGGCACGCTGAACTGCGCGGTCTTTGTCGGCTCGATGCCCGCGCAAGACGCAATTGACGCTGATCCCGCGCTGGTGGACGGAACGATCGCTGACAGCTTCACGGGTCCAGCGCGCTTCTTGCAAATGCTCGCCCCCGTCATGATGGCACGCAGCTGTGGTTCAATCGTTGGCGTCGGGTCCGTCGCTGGCGATCGTGGGCGCGTCGGCAATTATGTTTACGGTGCCGCAAAAGCCGGTTTCGCCACCTACCTGTCGGGCCTTCGCAACCATTTGGGCCGCCACGGCGTGCATGTTTTGACCGTGAAACCTGGCCCTGTCGACACCGCAATGACGCAAGGCTTGGGTCAACAACCGTTTATGACGACTGCCGATGCGGTTGTCGCCGATATCCACGAAGCACTGCGCAAAAAGCGCAACACGCTTTATACGAGGTGGATCTGGTGGCCCGTCATGACGATCATCAAACTGATCCCGGAACCAATCTTCAAGAAAATGTCCATCTGATCTGCGATCAGCGCGGGCCGCGGGCGGGATAGTATCGGCGATGCGAAGAAAAACGGGGGACTAATCCCCCGCCGAGCAAGCTCGACTCCCCCAAGGATATTTTTAAGACAAAGGCAATCGAAAAGCCCGATGCCGGCCATGAGGTAAGCATCGGGCTGGTGAACAAGCAGCGCTTGCCTCCGTCTACGGCCATCGGCGTCCCCGCCTGTACCGCCACCATAAAATGGATCGATTCTGGTTAAGGCAAAGTTACTTCTATTTGCCTTTGTCGCGTAAATATCCCGGGGGAGTTCGCAGAACGGGGGCAGCGCCCCCGCGACGCCCGCCGCAGGCGTATCAGCCAAACAGTCGCGCGAACCAGACACCCCACAAACCCGCAGCGTAAAATAGCAGCGACAGTGTAATGAGCAAATAGCCAATGCCGCGAATGTCGCTCATCGCGAAGACGATCGGATCGTAGTCCATTCGTCCCAAGTAGCCCAACCGCACCATCCGGTAAAGCCATGCCGCGACCGGCAGAAGCGCAAGCCACATCAACCATTGGTCTGGGTAAAGCGCGAGTGCTTGGTCAGAATAGGAATACAAAAAGAATATCACCAGCGCACCGACCATGCCAATGACGGACATGTTTAACAGATCTCCCAAATCGCGCCGCGCGTATCCACGACCCGGCAAAGGTTCGTCGTCCTTCGCCAACGCCAGTTCTGTCATCCGTTTGACACAACCGAGCGAGATGAAGACTGGAAAAATGAAAATCAGCATAAAAATTGACGCATCTACCCCGCTTGCCGCAGCGCCTGCGACCACGCGCAGTGTGTACAGGGATGCAAGGACGGCGATGTCGATCCAGCGCATCCGTTTCAGGCGCAGCGAATAGGCCAGCGACAGCGCCATATAAAACGCAACGACGCCGAACATCTGCCATGATAGTGTCGCGGCAACGCCCAGCGCGATCACACCAAGTCCCGCGCAGGTCAACATTCCAATCGGGATTGGCACAGTTCCGGCGGCAAACGGGCGCTTACACTTCTTGACGTGCAGCCTGTCCGCTTCGATATCGAGCAGATCATTGACTATATATATACAAGACGCAGCGGCGCTGAACGAAACGATGCCCAAACACACCGCCAGAAACGTATCAAAGAAGAATGCGTGCGCCGCGATCATTGGCAGAAATAGCAGAACGTTTTTGACCCACTGATGCGGGCGCATGGATTTCAGAACCGCACGCGGCGACCAGCCACCCGCAACTTGCGTGACGTTAGACAGCCCCCTGGCCCCGCCGCCCGCATTGCCGACGACAATGGCCCCATCACTATGATCCCAAATCTTGCGATCGCTTTTGTCATTGCCGGCGTAGTCAAACCCTTGCTCGCCATAAGCGGCGACCAATGCATCTGCCTTCGCCGTCCCCTTAAGATTAACGCCGTTGTGCGACGCGAAAACCCGTTCAATGCCGTAATAATCCGCCAGCGGTTGCACCAGTGACAGATCCGACGCGCTGGCAATTGCCACTTCGCGCCCTGCGACTTTGGCATCGATTGCCATGGCCGCAATGTCCGCGTTAACGGGCAACAGATCGACACGCAAAGGCGCGATGCGCGCAATCTCGGCCTTAAACGCGGCGCGATCCCCGACCAGCGTAAACGCCTTTAGCGTCGCCGCGGGGTCCATGCCGAACCCTTTCCAGATCCCTTCTAGCAACATATCTGTGCGCAGCAGCGTGCCATCTGCATCCAATACAAGCGGTTTCCCGCTTTCCAATCCTGGCATATTATTCCCTGTTCACATTAAAGACGCAGCCATCCGTGACCAATTCAGGCGGCGTCATGCACAGCCCCCGTGCCACTTCCCACGCAGCCAGAACCTTTGGCACGTAGGCGCGGGTTTCTGCAAAGGGTGGGATGCCGTTGTTATTGCGCACAGCACCTTCGCCTGCGTTGTACCCTGCCAACGCAAAAATAACGCCGTTGTCGAATTCTTTGAGCAGCCAGTCCAGATAGGCGGTGCCACCCTCGATATTGTTGGCGGGGTCAAAAGCATCTGTCACCCCGAACCGGTCCGCCGTTGGCGGCATCAATTGCATCAACCCTTGTGCTCCGGCCGAACTTACTGCGTCAGACTGACCGGCACTTTCCACCGAAATCACAGCCAATACCAATGCAGGGGACACATCCGTGCCAATCGTTGCTGTCAAAATCTCTACACCGTATCGACTTGCCAGCTCTGTCATTCCCTGCAACCGCGGTGACGGGACGGCGCTGCCTTGCGGTGCGGTGCGTAATGCGGCGACGGCGCGTTCAAGGCTGAAACTGTTGGCGTCGTCCAGTGACGGCGAAATCGCCTCCCAGTACCACTCAACCCCGCTTGGTGCTGGCGCGAGACCTGCGATTGCAGGTTCACCGGGCGCGCTCGGCGCGGCGCCAGCTGATCCGGCCGCACCAGGTGCTGATGGTCCTGACGGCGCACGCGGCGCGACTTGCACAGTGATGCGGTTTGTCGCCCCCGCCTGCGGAACACCCACACGCCGGAACGTGAATTCGTTTTGCAAACGATGACTTTCCGCCAAGGCGGGCATGGTTGACGTCGCCCCACACAGGGCGATCAGTCCTAGGATTATTATACTGCGCCGCATTTGTGCGGTCTCCGCCTGCTTCTTGTTATGTTTAGCCTATCGCGAAAACCGTTCTCTTATCCACTATTTCGTGACCAATGCCCCCGTAGAGCGCATTATCAGACACGGTTTTGCAACAATCAGAGAGATGTATTCACGTTTAGTTACTTTAATATATATATATTTCAATATGTTAAATCTTTTTTCTGCAAAAAGATAGTTGGTTACAAAATTGCACGAATGCCGTCCCATTCCTGCCCCATTCAGCAGTCAAATACTTCTCATCCAAGACGGGGACGCACCAAACTAAGGTCGGTGCAACAAACCCCCGGTTAGATATTGAAACTGAGTGAAAAACCCTGAGGAGGGACTACAATGCTTAACTTTATGAAAAACTTCCGCAATGACGAAGATGGTGCCGTGACTGTTGACTGGGTCGTCTTGACCGCAGCAATCGTGGGCCTCGGCATTGCCGTACTTACATCTGTTGGCGGTGGCACAACCGCACTTGGCGACAAGATCAGCTCTTCGCTGTCTGCTGCTACGATCGCAACATACTAATCAAACCCTTCTAATAACATTTGAATTTCTGGAGAATACACATGCTTAACTTTATCAAAAACTTCCGCAACGACGAAGACGGCGCAGTAACAGTTGACTGGGTTGTTTTGACAGCCGCAATCGTTGGCCTCGGCATTGCCGTTCTGACATCTGTTGGCGGTGGTACAACTGCACTGGGCGACAAGATCTCTTCTTCTTTGTCCGCAGCGACAATCGCTACTTACTAAGCTTCACTGCTTAGACGGCGCAAAGGGGTCGCATCATTTGATGCGGCCCTTTTCGCATTTTTTTGCTTTGGCCAAGGGTCAGCCCTCCAAGGACCGAGGCTACACTCCAAGGTGACCAATGCCACGAAACCGCCCCTAAGCCCCCAATTTCATGCCACATTCTTCGCTTAAGGATAGGGCAGCAATGAAACGCCCATTCGGATGGAGCCCTTATGTTAAAATTTATCAAATCGTTCCGCGATCAAGACGACGGCGCCGTAACAGTCGATTGGGTGGTCCTGACCGCTGCAATCGTTGGCCTGTCCGTAGCTGTGATCGCGCTTGTTGCCGATGGCGCAACGGATCATTCAACAGGGGTCGGTGCGGCTCTTAGCGACCAGGCACTCGTGATCCACTAGGATCGGTTCGCGCATCTTCTTCAGATGCGACCCCGATTATCGGCGTCAACTTTCATATCAAGACCAAAGTTGAACCGCGATGTGGATGCAAACTTGGTCTATTAAATCGATATTCATCACTGCCAGTTACCTCTGGTGAAACCCGAAAGGAAAAACAATGCGAGCAGTATTTGGACTCGTCCTTGTCGTCGGCATGGGACTCGCGGGCTTTGCCATCTATATGGTGCAAGGATACTTCCAGGAACAGAACGCGAACCTTGAATTACAGCGCGCTGCAATGGAACTCGCGATTCCGACGGTTGACGTCTACGCGGTCAACCGCGTTATGGAACATGGCGAACAAATCACCATGGAAGACACGATCGTCATCAAATACGCCGAACCCTTCCTTCCGGAAGGCGTCTTTCGCACTGAAGAGGAACTGTTTTCAGACGGACCTGACGAATTGCGCGTTGTGTTACGTCAAATGGAGCCGAACGAGCCGATCTTGGCCACCAAAGTGACCGCCCCAGGCGAAATTGGCGGCATCACGGCCCTGCTGGCGCGCGGCATGCGGGCCTTCACAATCGAAGTTGATGTCTCGTCCGGCGTGTCCGGCTTTCTAAACGCCGGTGACCGTGTCGACATATATTGGACAGGACGTGTTGACGGGATCGGTGGTGGCAACAACAACGGTGAAGTGACCCAACTGATCCAAGCCGGTATCGAACTTGTCGCAATCGACCAGACATCCGACAGCGGCCGCATCGGCGCAAGGATCGCGCGGACCGTCACCGTTCAAGTGACCCCCAATCAGGTAGCGGCCCTTGCGCAGGCTCAAGCGACTGGAAATCTGTCCTTGTCGCTGGTTGGACGCGAAGACGATACCGTCGCTGGTGCGATTGAGGTGAACCAAGCGAGCCTCTTGGGGATTGTGGCACAGGCACCAGCGCCTGAAGCCCAAGCCGAAGAAACCTGTTCAATCCGCACACGTCGGGGCGCAGAAGTGATCGACATTGCGATCCCGTGCACCAACTAATCCACTGATTTGGCCTTGCTCAACCTAAGCAATATTTGCTCACAAGTTGTACGAAATGCACAAAATCAAGCTGTACTAGGTAATCGCCTTCAGTTTTTCTGAAGGCGATTACGTTATATTTCATAGGGTCTATCACACCCCTGTTGCCGGTTATCCACATAAGCAACGGTATCCAACGCATTGATTCTTGCATAAAATGCAGAATTGACGCAGGTTGGTTCCAATGACGGGCATAAGTCCGCATCGGGCGTGATCATAAGAGGCAGGTCACAATGACATATGATAGATTTCTCAAGGCAACCCTGACTGGGTTAGCCCTTACATTTACGAACCTTCCGGCACAACTTCCGGCGGAAACGTTGCAGGTTATGCGGGGCGCGCCATCAAGCGCGCTGAACGTTCCTATGAATAGGGCCGTGGTCGTCGAAAGCGACGTGCCATTTACCGAACTTTCAATCGCAAATCCGTCGATTGCGGACATCTCGTCCCTGTCGGATCGCACGATTTACGTTCTGGGTAAGGAACCGGGCCGCACCACGCTAACCCTTCTGGGTGGCGATGGACGCCTCATTACCAACGTCGAGGTCCACGTGACCCCCGACATTGCAGAATTCAAAGAACGGCTCGAACAGATTCTGCCAGGCGAAAACATCGAAGTACGCACCGCAAATGACGGTATCGTACTGTCCGGCACGGTATCGTCTATTGCGCGCCTTGATCGTGCACTTGAACTTGCCAATCGCTACGCGCCGGAACGTGTCTCCAATCTCATGAGCGTTGGCGGAACCCAGCAAGTGATGTTGCGCGTGCGCTTTGCTGAAATGCAGCGTTCGGTCTCAAAATCTCTCAGTTCCTCACTTTCCTTGGGTGGCAGCACCTTGGGCGGTGATCTGGGCCTCGCGCTTGGTACGGGCACAAATGTCGGCAATACCGCCCGCGTCGGCGCCCTTAGCGGCGCAACTCCATCAGACAACGACAATGCAGGTGCATTCCTGTTCGGCTTTAACGCCGGCGGTGTCGAAGTCGGCATCCTTTTGGAAGCCTTGGAAGCACGCGGTGTTGTACGCACTTTGGCAGAGCCAAACCTGACAGCCCTTTCCGGTCAAGAAGCCAGCTTCTTGGCGGGTGGTGAATATCCTGTTCCGATTGCACAGGATGAAAACACGATCACCGTGGAATATAAACCCTTCGGCATCTCGCTTAGCTTTATACCGCGCGTGATTGATGGCGATATCATCAACCTTGAACTTAATGCCTCCGTCAGCTCGCTCGATCCGGCGAACGGATTTTCGCAGAACGGTTTCTCGATCGATGCGTTCCGTACGCGCGAAACATCAACCACGGTTGAAATGCGTGACGGTGAAAGCTTTGCAATTGCCGGTCTTTTGTCTGACGATTTCGTCGATCTGTCCGGTCAGGTGCCTTGGGCGGGCGATATTCCGGTCCTCGGTGCATTGTTCCGCTCGGCAGAATATAGCCGTCAGCAAACCGAATTGGTCATCATCGTGACCCCGCATCTTGTCACCCCGACCCGAGGTGAGGCTTTAGCCCTCCCGACAGATCGTCTGCGTCCCCCGACCGAACGTGACTTGTTCCTGTTTGGTCGTGTTGCCGCTGAGGATGCACCGCAAACAGGCGGCGCCGGAGAGGTTGCAAGACAAGACTTCAGCGGGTCATATGGCTACGTGTTGGACTAGGAAATGGGATTTTTGGCCATGAAAACGACAGCAGCTTTGGCAGCAGCCGCAGTACTTGCCCTTACCGGCTGTACCGATGGAACAGGGACGCAATGGCGCGATTTCAACACCCGCGAAGCCGGGTCAGAAATCGACCAAGGCTTCTTTGGCAACGCGACGATGAACAACAGCCAAGTTCAGACTGGAAACGGAAGTTTTACCGTCAATCTAAACCAGCGATTTTCGACCGAAGTGAACACAATGGTCACATTCCCGTTCAATTCCACAGCGCTGGATGAATCGGCGCGTGCCACGCTGCGACAACAGGCCAATTGGATCCGCCAATTCCCCGAAATCCGTTTTAAGGTCTATGGGCATACCGATCTTGTTGGATCGACCGCATATAACCGCCGTTTGGGTTTGCGCCGCGCCGAGGCCGTTGTCTTGTATCTTTCAAGCCAGGGCATCAACCGCAGCCGTCTTGAAGCCGTCGTAACATTTGGCGAAACCCAACCTTTGATCGTGACCGAAGGCCGCGAACGCCGCAACAGGCGGACCGTGACGGAAGTGTCCGGCTTTGTGGAAAACCATCCAATGCTGTTGAACGGCCGCTACGCCGAAGTAATTTTCCGCGAATACGTGACCAGCGCTGTGCCAGCGACCACAGTCCCTAGTGGCGACACGACCATCGCTTTGCCTTAAGTCCAACGCGTCTGAATTGTTGAAGAAAAGGGGGCCGTTTCGGGCCCCTTTTTGTTGCCGAAACGCCGAATTATTGGAAACAACGGGCGCAATAAGCGCGTCACCGTCGCCAAATACCGCACAAATGGGCAATTGTGGCCCCATTCCTGCCCCGTTTGTCCATCACTAACACCCAAGACAGAGCCCCACTTGCGACGTGCAATCAGGGCATAGAACATCAGCGGACGCGCAACAAACGCACCGCTAAACTGGGTTAGAGGACAACAAGGCCATGAGTAGTACGCAAATGTTACAACCTGAGCCACAACCGATTACGGCCTGCACAGTGAGCCGCGACGTACAGAATTTCGATCTGTTGATTGAAGACATGGAATCGTGCCTTGGTGAAAGCTGGGGCGACCTTGGTTTTGAGGACGCCCTGCCCTTTCTAGAACAGCCCGACGCGTCTGAACTCGAATTTCTGGCCATTGCGCTGGACGAAGAAGATGAGGGCGACTTGTCCGTCATCTCCGAAATCATCCGTGCGGCAAAGCTACGCAATATCAAGGTGTTGCTGATCGCCGAAGGCGTTTCACCTGCATCGTTGCACGGACTTTTGCGCGAAGGTGGCGATGAATTTGTACCTTATCCACTGCCCGAAGGTGAACTGGCGCAGGCCATTGACCGCGTATTGGCCCCACCGCAACCGGCCCCCGTCGCGCCAGAAATGCAGAACAAGTTGAAACCCACAGGTGATCGCAACGGCGTCGTGATCCCGGTGCAAGGCATGGCCGGTGGCACGGGTGCCACGACGTTGGCCGTGAACCTTGCTTGGGAATTGGCCAACATCGACGATGAAAACCCGCCGCGGGTTTGCATCCTTGATCTGGATTTCCAGTTCGGGTCCGTGTCCACCTATCTGGACCTGCCCCGTCGCGAATCCGTATTCGAGATGCTCCAAGACACTGAAAGCATGGACAGCGAAAGTTTTATGCATTCGCTTTTGTCCTACGAGCAGAAACTGCAAGTGTTGACGGCCCCCACCGATTTGATCCCGATGGATCTGGTCGACCCCGCCGACATTCAGCGCATCATTGAAATGGCCCGCACCAACTTTGATTACGTCGTGATCGACATGCCAAAAACCATGGTCGAGTGGTCCGAAACCGTGTTGCATGCCGCGCATGTGTATTTTGCCACGCTTGAACTCGACATGCGATCGGCCCAGAACACGTTGCGCATCAAACGCGCGCTGCAAGGCGAACAACTGCCGTTCGAAAAGCTGCGGTTCGTGTTGAACCGTGCGCCAAAGTTTACCGACCTGAATGGCAAAAGCCGGATTAAACGCCTCGCCGAAAGTCTCGGCATCTCCATCGATCTGCAATTGCCTGATGGCGGCAAAGCCGTGCCGCAGAACGCCGATCACGGCGTTCCGATGGCCGAAAGCATTCATAAAAACCCGCTGCGTAAAGAGATCGCAAAGCTGGCCAAATCTGTTCACGAGGTCAATTCGACCGCCGTGGCTGCAACCGCATAAAGGGTGGAACAATGTTCTCTAAATATAAAAAGACAGACGCCCCTGCAGCAAAATTGGCCCCAGTCGCTGCTGGCAATGGCACCAAAACTCCAGACGTAGGTGCAGCACCCGAGGCGCCGCGCAAGTCCATGATGAAATCTGCGCCCGTCAAGGCGGTCGTCGTCCCGCAAGACAAAGAGAAAAAGCGCAAGGAACGTCTCAGCGACATCAAGCTGGAAATGCACAAGGCATTGCTGGACAACTTGAACCTTGCAGCTCTCGAAAATGCGACAGAACAAGATTTGAAGGCCGAAATCAGTTCCATTGTTCAGGAATCCCTGGACGAACTTGGTGTGGTTTTGAACCGCGAAGAACGCCAGACGCTGAACAAAGATTTGTTCTTTGAGGTCAAAGGCCTCGGCCCGCTGGAAACATTGCTGCAAGACGACAGCGTGAACGATATTCTTGTGAACGGTCCGCAACAGATTTTCGTGGAACGCGACGGTAAGTTGCAGCTGACGGATGTGACGTTCAAAGACGAAAAGCACTTGTTGCGGATCATCGACAAGATCGTGTCCGCGGTGGGTCGCCGAGTTGATGAATCCAACCCCTACGTTGACGCGCGCCTTGCAGACGGGTCGCGCTTTAACGCGATGGTGCCGCCAATTGCGGTAGACGGATCACTGGTGTCCATACGTAAGTTCAAAAAAGATAAACTGGGCATTGATGACTTGGTGAAATTCGGTGCCTTCACCGAAGAAATGGCCGCGTTCTTGCAGGCCGCCGTGTCCACCCGTCTGAATATCATCGTATCCGGTGGTACGGGTTCCGGTAAAACAACTTCGCTGAACGCCTTGTCATCCTTCATCGATGACGACGAACGTATCCTCACGATTGAGGACACGGCCGAACTTCAACTGCAACAGACCCACGTGGGCCGGATGGAATCGCGCCCGCCGAACGTCGAAGGCAAGGGGGGTGTCAGCCAGCGCGACTGTCTGCGCAACGCCCTGCGGATGCGTCCAGACCGGATCATCGTCGGCGAAACCCGTGGCGAAGAAGTTATCGACATGTTGCAGGCCATGAACACCGGCCACGACGGGTCGATGACCACAATCCACGCCAACTCTGCGCGTGATGGTGTGTCACGTCTGGAAAACATGATCGCGATGGCCGGCATTGAAATGCCGCTCAAGGCGACGCGCAGCCAGATTTCATCGGCTGTGAACCTAATCGTGCAGGTCTCACGTCTGCAAGACGGATCGCGCCGCATGGTATCGATCACCGAAATCACCGGCATGGAAGGTGACGTTATTTCGATGCAGGAAGTCTTCAAATACCAGCGCGTTGGCCTGACACCTGACAACAAAATCATCGGCCACTTTACGGCCACCGGCGTGCGGTCTCACTTCTCAGAGCGGTTTAAGCTTTGGGGTTACGATTTGCCCGCCGCCATCTTCGAACCCGTCGCTGCGCAATAATTTTGGCCAATTAAGGTAAAAAACCATGACGCTTTCAGCAGAACCCATCATCTACGCCCTCATTTTTGTGGCCTGTATCGTGTTGGTGAACGGCATCTACCTCGTTGCCTTCGGCAAGAGCATCAATTTCAACAACAAGGTGAACCGTCGCCTTGAGATGCTGGAAAAGGGTGGCAACCGCGAAGAAGTTCTGGACCAACTCCGCAAGGAGATGAGCCAGCACATGAATTCAAAGTCTATTCCTTTGTATTCGTTGTTGGCGTCCAAGGCGCAGAAAGCCAATATCGCGTTCACGCCGTCCCAATTGATGATGCTGATGGTGGTGATGTCCGGTGTGGCCTTTATGGGCCTGACCGTTGGCACCGAAACAACGCTACCGATCCGTGCAGCTGTCGGCGTTGCAATGGGTGTTGGTGGTGTATTCATGTGGGTGAATGGCAAAGCCAAGAAACGCATCTCGATGATCGAAGAACAACTGCCCGACGCGGTTGAATTGATGGTGCGCTCCTTGCGGGTCGGTCACCCATTCAGTTCTGCCGTTGCGATTGTCGCCAAAGAAGTGCCGGATCCGCTGGGCACCGAAATGGGCGTTATTTCTGACGAAGCTGCCTACGGTCGTGACATGGGTGAATCCCTAAAACAGATGGCTGAACGCATGGATATGCAGGATATGCGCTTCCTCGCCGTGGCCGTGACCATTCAGCAAACTGCCGGTGGTAACTTGGCCGAGATTTTGCACGGGCTGTCACAGGTGATCCGCGCGCGGTTCAAACTGTTTCGCCGCGTCAAAGCCATCACCGCAGAGGCGAAATGGTCCGGCATGTTTCTTTCCGTGTTCCCGTTGGGCGCGCTGGTGATGATCAACGTGCTGCAGCCGACATATTATGACGCCGTCAAAGAGACGTCGGTCTTCATTCCAGCCTGCCTAGTCGTGGCAGCATTCCTTGTGGTGAACGTGATCGTCATGCGTCGCCTCGTGAACATTCAGGTGTAATTGACATGGGATTTCTTGATACAATCAACACCAAACTGATTGATCTTCTGGGCCCTTTTGGTCCGTTGATCGCCATTTTGATGCTCGGCATCTTGCTGATTTTGCTGGTGCTGCCAACGATGCTGCAAAAACAGTCTGATCCGCTTGATAAGCTTAAGGCGGCAAACACCGCACGCGATGTCAACGGGCGGAAGGAAAAACTGCGCGCGAGCCAGGGCACCGATAAGCTGGACAGATATTCCAGCTTCTTGGAACCAAAAGACGAGGAAGAATATTCTGCGATCCAACTGAAGCTTATTCAGGCCGGATACCGCACGAAATCTGCCGTTAAGACCTATCACTTCGCGCAGTTCGTCCTTGGTATTGTTTTGCTTGTCGTGGGCATTGCCTACGCCGTTTACAATTCGGCGACGGGCGATCCCACCACCAAGGCCACGATCATGTCGATTCTCGGGCCTGGCATGGCAGGTTACTACCTGCCTAAATGGTGGGTCGGCAAACGTCAGGGCGAACGCCAACTTGAAATGATCAACGGTTTTCCTGACAGCTTGGACATGATGCTGGTTTGCGTCGAAGCCGGTCAATCGCTTGATCAATCTATCATCCGCGTGGCGCAAGAATTGAAATCAGGCTTTCCTGCGCTGGCTGAAGAATACCAAACGGTCAGCCATGAAATGAAGGCCGGTAAAGACAAAACGCAGGTTCTGCGCGATATGGCGGAACGCGCTGGCGTGGCCGACATTTCATCCTTCGTCACTGTATTGATCCAAAGTCAGCAGTTCGGTACGTCTATCGCCGAAGCCTTGCGCGTGTTCTCCGCTGAAATGCGCGACAAACGGGTGATGCGTGCTGAAGAAAAGGCCAACACCCTGCCGACAAAAATGACACTCGCAACGATGTTGTTAACGGTTCCGCCGCTTCTTATCATCTTGATCGGCCCGTCAATCTATAACATCTATGAAACACTACAAACCGCCAACTTCTAAACCGACCCCATCTTCAATCGGGTCAAAGGCAATCCATGTGCTGAAACTCGTTGCGATGTTGACCTCCTTAGCCACCCTGACCGCCTGCGGTCAGGGTGCTTTTGCGCCCACAGATGGTGACCGCGTTTTTGCACCCGGCGTGTCGGGGTCGTCTGACATCGACGGGCTTGAAATCGGGCACCGCCTGATGGCCGCTGGTGAATATGATTTGGCACTTCGGGCCTACACACGGGCTGCGGGTCAACAGGGTCTAAACGTCGACACCTTGTCCGCCCTCGGGTCCGCAAACCTAAAGCTTGGGCGTCTTGGTCAGGCCGAAACTTTGTTGCGCCGCGCAGTGGACGAAGACCCCGCTTTTGCCGCTGCGTGGAACAATTTGGGCGTCATTTTGATGGAACGCGGCAAAATACCGGAAGCTGCACAAGTTTTTCGTCGCGCATTTGCCACGGATAACGGTAATTCCGACGAAATTCGCGACAACCTGCGCTTGGCACTCGCAAATTTGAACGATCCGGGTAATACTCAAACTCAAGAGAACGAACCGTTCCAATTGGTGCGGCGGGGTACGGGTGACTTCATCCTCCTGTCGACACTGTAAGAGGCAGAGCAGTAAAAGGACGCACAAATGCGCCACCCTATTCTTCTTTCCGCAGCCCTGATGGGCACGTTGGCCATGGCCGCTTGCGACCGCTCGGGCGATGCACAAGTCGAACGCGCGTTGCAGGACGTTAACGTTGTCGATGAAACCAACCTTAACGATGTAATGCTGACCGTTGCCGACCCGAACGAGGCGGTGAATTACTTTTTGCGCGCCTCCACCAATGATCCGGGCCGTATTGATCTGATGCGTGGCCTCGCGAAATCGCTGATCCGCGCCCGCCGTGCGTCTGAGGGTGCGACCGCGTGGACCGCCGTGGTAGACCACGCGGATGCAACGCTGGACGATACAATTGATCTGGCTGACGCGTTGATCCGCAACAACGATTGGGACGGCGCCGAAAACGTTCTCGACACAATTCCGCCAACCCATGAGACCTTCAAACGCTACCGCCTTGAAGCCATGGTCGCCGACAGCAACCAAGAATGGGACAACGCGGACAGCTTTTATGAAACGGCTGTGGGCCTAACGACGTCGCCTGCTGGCGTGTTGAACAACTGGGGTTTCTCTAAATTGACCCGTGGCGATTATTCCGGTGCGGAACGCCTGTTCACCGACGCCCTGCGCAATGATTCCGATCTGTTTACCGCTAAAAACAACCTCGTTCTGGCCCGTGGCGCACAGCGCAATTACGATTTGCCCGTTGTCGCGATGACCCAGATTGAACGTGCACAATTGCTGCATACGCTGGCACTTACGGCGATCAAACAAAACGACATCACCATTGGTAGCGGCCTTTTGCGCGAAGCCATCGACACGCATCCGCAGCACTTTGAAGCCGCCGTGCGCTCCCTTCGCGCGCTCGAAGACAACGTGACGAACTAGTCGTGTTTGCATTGCCTGATGTCTCGGTCACGGTGACGCAATCCATTGCGTTCCTGATTTTTGTCGCCCCCCTGTGCCTTTATGTGGCGTGGAACGATCTACGGGCGATGAAAATCCCCACCTGGTCGACAGACGCCTTGGCAATCGTTTTTGTCGTGGTGGGTGTTTTCGTGATGCCATTCACCGACTATTTGTGGCGTTACGCGCACTTCGGTGTGGTTCTGGTCATCGCGATCCTCGCCAATGCAGTTGGTGCGATGGGCGCGGGCGACAGTAAATTCTTGGCATCTGCTGCACCATTTGTGGCGCTAGACGATACTGGATTTGTGCTGATGTTGTTGGGAAGCGGCATGCTGGCGGGCCTGTTGATCCACCGCACCGCCAAAGCTATTCCAGCTGTGCGTAACCTGGTGCCCAACTGGGAAAGCTGGGCACAGGGCAAACGGTTCCCGATGGGTTTTCCCATGGGTGCCGTGCTTATTGTTTATCTGGCGATCCCGCTGTTCTGATCACCCCAACTGATACAGGATATAAAGTTCAGTTCGGCGAATTTCCGTCACGCTGATTGCATCGCCGCGTTCCTCAATCGTTTCCAGAATTTGGCGCTGCACCTCTTGCACAACAGGGCATAGCGGCACCAAAAGGTAATCTGCATCCTCAATTCCGGGCAGTCCGCCATAATACCAAGGCGCACCCTGATCCATCGGCTCAAGCGCGCCAAACAACCAATGACTTGAGAACACATCAGCCGCGAACAACGATTTTCCCTGCGCCAATCCTGCGTCTTCAAGATCGCGTACCATGGCGTCCATCACCATCGGCAGGCCGAGTTCGACCGAACAGATCGGCAATGTCTCCCCCTTGAACACAGGCGGTTCATCGCGGTCCGTATATGCCGGCAGGCCCGCAACATTTCCGTCCAAGGCGATCCGCGCATCGACGCGGTTGACCCGCAAATCAAGCGATTGAAGGTCCGTATGCACGCCGCCGCGCGGCAAAATCGGAACATATTCGGTCACGTCGATGTTGACATGGCGATACGGGCTATAGGCAAGGTTGAAGAATGACGGTGCAGTCAGCGCCAAGGCTACAGCGGCAACCACAACAAGACCATCGCGCAGGTTCCAGCCCCAGCCATTCACCACGTCCGCCGCTTGGTCGCGCAGCGCCAAAAGCAAGATCGCAAGCAAAAGAAGCCACTGCGGGTCATTGCCGAAATTCTGGTAGGTCACATAAAAGAAACCGGGAATCAGCAATAGCAGGACCAGCCCGCCCGTTGCGACCTGCGCCTGACGCAGAAAAATCACCGCGACCATCGCGGCCATCGACCCACCTAGATAGGCTGGCGCGCCCATGACAGCTGACAACGGCTCCCCCGGCGCAGAACGCACTTCGGACCCCGCCACCGCCAGCAAATCTTGCGCATAGGCGATCCAGTATTCAAACCCTGCGAACACGGTGATTGTACCCGCCACGACAACGCCAGTCAGGACTGCATAGAGCACAGCACGCCCCTGTCCCGTCATCAGCAAAGCCACCACGATCGGCACCGCGAAGGACACGAAATAGGTCATCTTGATCATCACCATCACGCAGACCATCAGACCAATGATGATGCCGTCAATACTGGCGCGCCCGCGTCCGTCATTGTTGGTTGGCGGGATCAGGGCCGTGACAATTGCAACGAACGCCGCCGCCCATGCCAGACGGTTATAATGCATCGAAATTGACACAGACCGCTGCGCCTCTCCGTGGACCAGCGCCAACAACAGCACCATGACAAACAGACCAAACAGCCCGCCAAGCCATGGGGTCAGCCGCGACCAGGCAACCCAGACCAGCATTGGCAGGAAAATCAGCGCCGCGATAACCTGGCTCCAGATCACCGCCATACCGATGCCCAATCCCGACTTGACCAACATCGCAATCGGCCAGAACGCCAGCGCGCCTATCGGTGTCATGAAATCCAGATGCGGGATCTGACCGTCGGCCATGCGGAACACGATCTGCATCAGATGCAGTGTGTCGCCTTCGTGTTTGCCAATATAAAGTCCACCCTTGAAGACAGACGCGCCCCCCATCGCCGCCAATATGGCGAAAAGGAATGCTGTTAACGTTGCTGTTTTGAATTTCGTCATTTTGCCTGCCTTAGGATCGGGTTTGTCCCTTTT
>JAGGNB010000211.1 GCA_017886375.1 Octadecabacter sp. | reverse complement strand
CCCCGATTGAATGGAAGAGTGCTGGATAGGTTGCTAGGGACGTGTTGAACAAATTCGGACAACCTTCGTTCCAAAGGTAACAAGTCACCATGATGCACGCCTGCGCGTATGTTCGGGCTGCTTAGTCGAGTGAGAAGGTTCATCCGGGAAATGGCTGAGTTCAATGCCGTCGCGCAGGCTCAAGCGTGTCGTTGGTGTCCAGCCTTAAAGCTGATCCCCAAAGCAGCGTTTTGAAGAACTGGCTTTCACCTAGCCGCTGATGCTCTGCTTCGACTTCGGCAAGTGCCCCAGCCCTATACCATCATGTTATAGAAGCGCACTCAGAAATAGTCTTGAATTATGCAAACGCTTGGATAACGTTATCACCATCACAGCGTCGATTTACTGCCTCGACGCAATTCCTGGGAGGAACACATGAAAAACCTAACAACTGGCGCATTGATCGCTGGGTCCACGATGTTGTCGCCATTCGCGGCTTACGCTGAAACCGAAGTTCAATTCTGGCATGCCTTCACAGGCCGCCTTGGTGAATTGGTCGCGGCCCAAGTTGAAGACTTCAACGCTAGCCAAGATGATTTTACCGTCGTCGCATCCCACAAGGGCAACTATTCTGAAACGCTGAACGCCGGTATTGCCGCATTCCGCGCAGGCGAACAGCCGCAGATTTTGATGGTATTTGAAGTCGGTACAGCCACAATGATGTCCGCAGAAGGTGCCGTACGCTCGGTGACCGAAGTCATGGAAGCGTCCGGCGCAGACTTTGATCCAGACGCCTATATCAGTGCGGTTAATGGCTACTATACCAGCACCGACGGAGAGATGTTGTCACTGCCGTTCAATGCGTCCACGCCTGTATTGTGGGTAAACCGCAATGCATTCGAAGCGGCAGGCGTTGACCCTGATACCGATCTGTCCACATGGCAGAACGTCGGTGACGTGCTGACAAAGTTGCAGGACGGCGGCAGTACATGCCCGCTGACAACCGCTTGGCAAAGCTGGATTCATCTTGAAAACTTCTCGGCCTACCACGATGTGCCGTTCGCCACACAGGACAACGGTTTTGCAGGCGTTGATACCGAACTGGCGTTCAACGGGCCGGCACAGGTTGCGCATATTTCCGCGATGGGTGAATGGGCGCAGGATGGCAAATTTTTCTACGCTGGTCGTCGCAACGAAGGCGGTGCGAATTTCCGCGCGGGCGAATGTGCATTGTTCACCGAAAGTTCTGCTGGCTATGCAGGTATAAAGGCCGAAGCGGAGTTTGATTTCGATGTGCGCCCGCTTCCGTACTGGGAGGGCGTTGGGAACAGCCCACAGAACACCATCATTGGTGGTGCATCTTTGTGGGTGATGGAAGGCCATGAGGCCGCTGAATACGAAGGCGCTGCACAGTTTCTCGCGTATTTGTCTTCGTCGGATGTTCAGGCCCAATGGCATCAGGACACGGGCTATCTGCCGATCACCACAGCTGCAGCTGACGCGACACGTGCCGCTGGATTCTATGAGGCAAACCTAGGTACCGAAGTGGCCGTCATTCAGATGACCACCAATGAACCAACTGCGAATTCCAAAGGTCTGCGGCTTGGATCCTTCGATCAAATTCGCGGCATCATTGATGAGGAGCTTGAGTCCGTTTGGGTTGGTGACAAAGACGCCCAGTCAGCACTTGATACGGCTGTTGAGCGTGGCAACCAATTGCTGCGCCGTTTCGAACAAGCGAACCAATAAAATCTAATGGACGGGCGGCCAATTTGGTCGCCCGTACCAATTGTGAGGCAGGGCATCATGGAAAAACGGGTCACATTCAAAGGCTGGCTACTGCCCCTTTGCCTCATTGCGCCGCAGGTCTTAGTGACTGCGGTGTTCTTTTTCTACCCTGCAGGACAAGCGATTTGGCAATCCTTGTTCATCCCCGACCCGTTCGGGTTGTCGATGCAATATGTCGGTCTTGGCAATTTTGAATACCTGTTGTCGGACCCGTATTACCGCGCCTCATTCCTGACCACCGCGATCTTTTCGACCCTCGTGACGTTGGCATCGATGATCCCTGCGCTGTTCTTAGCAGTCGTCGCTGACCGCCTAATCAAAGGCGCAGGCGTCTACCGCACCATGCTAATCTGGCCCTACGCAGTAGCACCTGCCATCGCGGGTGTTTTGTGGTTGTTTATGTTCAACACCCGCGTCGGCGTCGTGTCGTGGTACTTGGGCAATCTGGGTTACGATTGGAACCATGTGCTGAACGGCGGTGAGGCCATGGGCCTTGTTGTCGTCGCCTCAGCATGGGGGCGCATAAGCTATAACTTCTTGTTCTTCTTCGCGGCCCTTCAATCGATCCCGAAATCAGTCATCGAAGCAGCTGCCATCGACGGCGCGCGTTTCTGGCGACGGTTCTGGACCATCGTTCTGCCTCTGCTGTCGCCCACCACGTTTTTCCTGCTAGTCGTCAACGTCGTCTATGCGTTCTTTGAAACCTTCGGGGTGATCCACACCATCACGTCCGGCGGGCCACAACAATCGACAACAATCCTTGTCTATAAGGTGTTCTCGGATGGGTTCGTCGGTCAGGACCTAGGCTCATCCGCCGCGCAATCGGTCATTCTGTTGTTTGTAGTCGGGGCGCTGACAATCTTTCAGTTTAAGTTTATTGAACGGAGGGTGCACTATTGAGCGACACTTTGAAAACCTACCCTAATGATCCGCCCCCCGGCATGGTGGAAAAACGTGGCGCGTCGCTGTGGTTCAGCCATGCAATTATGATTTTCGGCGTGCTGATTGTGTTCTTTCCGATCTGGCTGGCATTCGTTGCGTCCACCGTGACACAGCCTGAAATCGTACAACCGCCGATGCCCCTGTGGCCCGGCGATCAGTTTTTCAACAACTACCGCGAGGCATTGGTGTCGGGCGTTAACGTCCCCGTCGCCACGATGCTACTGAACAGTCTGATCATGGCCATGGGCATCGCGATTGGAAAAATTGTTATCTCTCTCTTGTCGGCCTTTGCCATTGTTTACTTTAAATTTCCCGGCAAGATGATTTTCTTCTGGCTGATATTCATGACGCTGATGTTGCCTGTCGAAGTGCGCATCGTGCCAACGTATGAGGTCATCGCAGGCTTCGGGATGCTCAACAGCTATGGCGGCTTGATCCTGCCGCTGATCGCATCAGCCACGGCGACCTTCTTGTTCCGCCAGTTTTTCATGACGGTGCCCGATGAACTCGCAGAGGCAGCGCGCGTCGACGGCGCATCGCCGATGCGGTTTTTCTGGGACATCCTGTTCCCGATGAGCCGCACAAACATTGCCGCACTCTTCGTCATTTTATTCATCTATGGATGGAACCAATACCTGTGGCCACTGCTGATCACGACCGATCCATCGATGAACACCATCGTCATGGGCATCAAGCAGATGTTCCCGTCGGGCGATGATGTCGCGAACTGGCCTGTGATCATGGCCACATCCATTCTTGCGATGATCCCGCCCGTGATAGTCGTCATCTCAATGCAAAAACTCTTCATCCGCGGTCTCGTGGACAGCGAAAAATAGGCGCACCAATGGCAACTGTAGAACTCAACGCCGTCAAAAAACGCTTTGGCAATACCGAAGTGATCCATGGCGTCACAACCGCAATCGCTGACGGCGAATTCATCGTGATTGTCGGGCCGTCCGGCTGTGGCAAGTCCACGCTGCTTCGCATGGTGGCGGGGCTAGAAACTGTGTCCGAGGGTGAAGTCAAAATAGGTGGCAACCGCGTCAACGAACTTGAACCAATGGATCGCGATATCGCGATGGTGTTTCAGAATTACGCACTTTACCCGCATATGTCAGTGCGTGAAAACATGGGTTATGGGCTGAAGATCGCGAAGCTGCCCAAGGCCGTGATCGACGAAAAGGTGCAAGCGGCAGCCAAACTTCTACAGCTTGAAGACTTCCTTGATCGCCGTCCGCGCGATCTGTCAGGCGGCCAGCGCCAACGTGTCGCGATGGGGCGTGCGATTGTTCGCGAACCCGCAGTTTTCCTATTTGATGAACCGTTGTCCAACCTCGACGCCAAACTGCGGGTTCAGATGCGCCTCGAAATACGCGATTTGCAAAACCGGCTTGGCATCACGTCGCTGTACGTCACGCACGATCAGGTCGAAGCCATGACTATGGCGGACCGAATGATCGTGATGAACGCGGGTCGCGCCGAACAAATCGGCACCCCGCTTGAGGTTTATGAACGCCCCCAAACTCTGTTCGCTGCGCAATTCATTGGCAGCCCGTCGATGAATGTCCTTGATGGGTCAGTTGAAAATGGGAGCCTTATGATTGGCGACGCAACCGTGTCTGCGATCCTCTCCATAACAGGGTCGGTGACTGTCGGAATCCGGCCTGAACACGTTATTCCCAACCCCGATGGGCCATTATCAGTGACGGTGCAAATGGGTGAACCCCTTGGGGCGAATACGCTTTTGCACGGTCGAATGTCGGGCACCCGCGATGCGTTCACGGTCAGCCTTGCGGGGGTGCACCACGCTGTCAAAGGCGATGTCATTCGCTTTGGCGTTGATCCGAAAAATCTGCACTTCTTCGATCCACACACCGGTGAACGGCTGCCAGATCAACAGTGATGTCCACAGCGATGCATATTGAGGTAGATTCGACAGCGTATGTCGTGAACATATCTAATTGGGTTGCGGACGTTATCGCTACTAACTAGCAAGTGTGGTGTTACGTTTGATTTCCACATAGGAGGTCCCACCAATGACTAACGTTTTTTTCGACGCTGATATGTCATTGATATTTGCGACCATAAATATGGCATTTGCTTTGGTTTTGGGCGCAATCATTGGGTCAGAACGGCAATTTCGCGGCAGAATGGCTGGATTACGAACAAATGCACTTGTCTCACTTGGAGCAGCAGGTTTTGTCACTTTCGCAGCGCTTTATCCTGACGATATTAACCCAACCCGTGTGGCGGCTCAGGTAGTTTCTGGCATTGGATTTCTTGGTGCAGGAATTATTTTCCGCGATGGATTCAACATTCAGGGCATAAACACTGCTGCAACGCTTTGGTGTTCCGCAGCGGTCGGTTTGATTTCAGGGTCCGGACATGTCACTTACGCAATCGCCTTAACATCATTAGTTGTTTTCTCTAATCTGGGGCTTCGGCCCATCGTTCGAAAATTGAAAAGTGCGGCGGATAGAGCGTCTGAGGTGGAACATTTTTTTGAACTAACGCTCGAATGTAAGCAAGCGGATGAAAAGGATATTCGGGCTGTTTTGGTCGGTTGTCTGAGGGATCAAGGTTTAGAAATTTCTCAAATCGAAAGTCGTACAGACAATAAGATTGTTGAAATCATTGCGCAGGTCCGAGGGTTAGAAGCGAACGCCTCTAAGGTCGAACGGACCGTTTCGCAAATCGCACTGTATCCGGGTCTTAGTCGGATAAGTTGGCATTCACCTACTTAGAATATGGCAGCTACACTTCACAGTGGCACAAACGACTGGCACTCAAGATGTGGTCGGGCTGGGCAACCTTCCCAATGATTTTCGTGGATCAAACGCTCATTGGTGGCAATGCGGAACTACAGGCACTTCTCAAAATCCCCGATGCGAAATTGACGTCATTGAAGCGTGTTTGATAGCATCAAGCCCATTTTAAGCATTGCCCCCTAACCGCACGCCGGAAGTTGCGTGTCCCGCAGGTTCGTCTAGGCCACACAAGATGTACGAATGGCAGCAAGGACGAGCTGCACCGCAGCGTGATGACAGGGTGGCCAAAGTCCGGTTTGGGCCTTCAATGACGACAGCTCGGGTTTTCTACTAATCAGCTTCGCTATTGAGACGGGTCTAAGCCCGTGCGTTAGACCACGACCATTAAGGATCCGTGCCGTTGCCCGAGTTCTCTGAAATTCGACTTGAGGCCAGAGGAGAAATTGTTTCCTTCCACGCAGATCATACGAAGATCAGGTGCCAGTTGTGCCCATTCTAGAAGTGCAGTCCCCCCAGCATCACCGATAGAGCACCCGACAAGGCCCAACTCGGTCATTGATTTTGGAAAGGCCCCGGAAAGCACTATTGCACCGGCATCTTTTAAATCGGGGTTATAGCTTGCGCTGAAAGACATCAGGTAGCGCGTGGCTAGGTCAATCTTTTCCATGGCATTTGCAAGAATGCGAGCATCCTGCAGGTCTATGCCCGCATTGCGCAGATGCAGGTTAAAACCGCCGTCATTTGTGCTTTCGGCCACCAGTCTGTTCGCCGCATCGAGACAAACAGGTCCTCCGATGGAGTGTAAAGCGGCAATCAAAGTGTCCATGTTCATATCTCCGCTTCCCGCCTCAGGTTCAGCGGCTGTGGCTATGCCGGTTAAACCTGCCACTGCGGGCAAGAAACCGAAGCCTGTCATGAGTCCAGCTCGGACAACCACGCGGCGCGGTAGATTTTTTCGTTTTACCGACACTGCGGTTCTCGTCTTCCAATCAGTTTTTTTCTTTCGAATTCCGCAGTTATCCCGCGACTATGGATAAGAAATACCGGTCACATCCTCGCCAACAGCCCAAAGCCTGTCCGCTACCGCGGCATCAAGTGCTGCGCTGTCAATCACACCAAGTGCCGGGAAACCGCCCATTTCTCCCGGGCCATCGGGGCCAAAATAGTCGCCCGATTTCACATCACCCGTCGCCGCCACAATCGTGGGCAAAGCGCCCTGCCACGTGTCCATGAAGGTAAATTTGGTAAGCAGTGCAGGATCAACATGGCGTTGCAATTCTGTCTTCGTAAATCCCGGATGACAGGCCACCGACAGAACATCATCACCTTTTGCGTCAGCGCGATGACCAAGCTCAAGCGCAAAAATGATATCGGCCAGCTTACTTTGGTAATACTCTCGGACGGTATCGTAGGGCTTTTCCAGCCGCAGGTTGTCAAAATCAATCTCTGCGCCGCGATGTGCGATACTGCTCAAGGTTACGACACGCGTACCGGAAGTTGATTTCAGCAGGCCATATAGCCTGCCGGTCAAGGCAAAATGTCCAATGAAGTTGACACCGAACTGGCTCTCGAGCCCATCCTCTGTTGTGTCTGCTGGTGGCATCATAATGCCCGCGTTGTTGATCAACACATCCAGACGAGAATATTTGGTTTGAAATTGGTTCGCATACTCCTGAACAGACTCGAGGCTTGCCAGGTCAATAATTCCGCCTTCAACGCTTCCGGCGATGTCCTCAGCTTGGATGTCTCGGACAGCTTGTTCAATCCTTTCGGCATTGCGTCCTGCAATGATCACGTCAGCGCCAACTTTTGCAAGTCCGAGTGCCGCGTAGTAGCCAATCCCGGAATTGCCGCCGGTAATAAGGATCGTCTTGCCCTTCTGACTGTCGAGGTTTGCATCGATCCAGTGCTGAAAGTCGGAGTGCATGTCGCGTAATCCCTAGTAAAATATCGTTGGCTGTCAGCTATTTGGTATTTGGTATTTGGTAAGCAATCAACAATTGAAAGTGAATTGGCATATCTGGGGTGTCTTGTGGGTCAGCAATTTAGTCCTCGGACCGACGATCAATCATTAGAAATACTGCGCGGTGAATGAATGACCGCAATGCGAAAGCTGCATTGCAGCGTCGGTGAGCGCCACGACGGTCCGCAATCGTTGAGCAACCCAAAGGTCTACATTTCAATGGCCTCTGCAATCGCCAAGGCGCCTTCCAGCTCCACGCCAAGGTATCGAACAGTGCTGTCC
>JAGGNB010000063.1 GCA_017886375.1 Octadecabacter sp. | reverse complement strand
TTCTACGCCAACCGGTCATTCACAGAATTTCAGTTCAGGAAAGAGATGGCTGATGGCCTTTGCCCTTGGGATAGCGACCATTCCTGTCGTCTTGCATGATCTGCGGCTCACGCTGTTCATCGTTCTGGACCGAATGTTTCAATCCGATAACTCGTTCATCCTGCTGGCCGTGCAATTCTTCCTGCTCGCCGCGAGCCTGATGAATTCGGACAAAGTCACGGATCGTTTGATCGAACTTACGCGTGTGTTAACTGGCTGGATGCTGGATGGTCGTGGCCATGTGAACGTCGCCGTGATCTCACTGTTTGCGATCGGCGCGGCGTCAGCGTTTGGATTTATTCTGACGTTCTTCAAGGTCCCGTCGCTGATTGTAGATGTGATGACCACGGCGGCAATTGGCGGTGTTAATGTCGCGCAGGTGATGCGCGACGTGGTCATTATCTTGTGCCCGATGCTGATCATATTGCTGCTGATCATCATCTATCCGCAAATTTCGCTCTGGCTTCCAACGACTCTCATGCGGGGCGCGCGTGTTTCCATAGGGTGATCCCGCAATTCGATCCAGCGTTACACTGAAACCAGCTCCAACAGCTCGCTGCGCGTCACCTTTGAAGACGGTTGATCAAGCGTCACGCTGCCACGGTTCATGGCCACGAACCGATCACCGAGATCGAAGGCAAAATCGAAGTATTGTTCAACCAGCACAATCGCGATTTCGCCCTGTTCACGCAGTGTGGCGATCACATCGCCGATGTGTTTGATGATGTTGGGCTGGATGCCTTCGGTCGGCTCGTCCAGCAGTAGCACCTTCGGCTTGGCGATCAACGCACGGGCGATGGCCAGTTGCTGTTGCTGCCCACCCGACAAATCGCCGCCACGGCGGTTCGACATTTCGCGCAACACGGGGAACAGATCATAGATGTGATCGGGAACCGTGTGCCCGCTACCCGCCAGACAGGCAAATCCGGTTTCAAGGTTTTCCGTGACGGTCATCATCGGAAACACTTCGCGGCCCTGCGGCACATAGCCGATGCCCGCCTTGGCCGCGTTGACGGGCGCGTTCGACCCAAGCGGTTTGGCGTCTACCGTGATCGTACCACTCGCAAACGGATGACGCCCCGCGATGGCCTTAAGTAGGGAGGTCTTTCCCACACCGTTGGTGCCCATCACCGCCGTCACCTCACCGCGTTTTGCAGTCAGGCTGATCCCATTCAGGATTTGGCTTTCGCCGTATTTCAGGGTCAGATCATTGATTTCCAGCATCGCTATCGCCCCAGATAGACGTCAATGACGTCTTGATTTTTGGTGACATGATCAAGGCTGCCTTCTGCCAAAACTGCGCCCTCGTGCAGCACAGTCACCTTGCAATTCAAACGGCGCACAAATTCCATATCGTGTTCCACAACCACCACCGCACGGGTTTTGGCAGCCCGCATCAACAGGTTGGTGGTGTGTTCGCGTTCGGCGGGCGTCATGCCTGCTGCTGGTTCGTCGACCAACAACAATCGCGGGTCTTGCGCCAGCAGCATCCCGATCTCAAGCCATTGCTTTTGCCCGTGTGACAATGCGCCCGACGGTTGGTCAAGCACGTCTGTCAGGCCAATTTCATCGCTCACCTCGCGGATGCGTTCCTCACGGTTGTCCGCGCGGCGCCCGAACAAAACATCAAACGGTCCGCGCGTGTTTTTCAGCGCCATTGCGATGTTTTCACGCACGGTTTGCGCCTCAAACACTGTAGGTTTCTGGAATTTGCGACCGATGCCAGCCTGTGCGATCTGGCTTTCGGACATGCCCAGCAGCGACACCGACTTTTCGCCAAATATCACGCGACCTTCGTCCGGCTTGGTTTTGCCGGTGACAATATCCATAAACGTGGTTTTGCCCGCACCATTCGGGCCGATCACCGCACGCAATTCAGGTTCCGCGATCTGGATCGACAGATTGTTAATCGCGCGAAAACCATCAAATGTTACAGATACGCCAGAGACTTCTAAAAGGGTCGTCATGATGGTTTCCCTTCGTCGTTACGCCAAGCACCCTTGTCAGGTCCATAGTCTCCCTGCCGCTCCACCGCTGTCTTACGGACAAGCGCGTCGAATATCCCACCAACGCCTTTGGGGAAATAAAGTGTGACCAAAACGAACGACACGCCAAGCAGCACAAGCCACCAGTCGGTCCATTTGATCTCATAAAATCCAAGGTTGATGTTGGGCGCCGATCCACCGGTGAACCACGACGACATCAGCGATACCAACGCCGCGCCAATCACCGCACCATACAGCCGCCCTCTGCCCCCAATAGCCACCCAGACCGCCAGATATATTGACGCGATGGGCGCGATTTCGGCGGGGTTGATGATGCCCGCTTGCGGGTAATACAGCGCCCCCGCAACGCCTGCGACCATGGCCGTCAGCGTAAAGATGAACAGTTTGTAATGTTCGACATGATAGCCAAGAAACCGCACGCGGGCTTCGTTGTCGCGGATCGCGCGGATAACTGATCCGAACTTGCCGGACACGACATAGGCGAACAAAACATACCCCATGCCCAGCGCCAGTGCGGATGCCCAAAAGAACCACAGCGACACCACTGCTTGGCCGCGCGCCTCAAGTCCGGGGATGTTTTGTAGGCCCGACAGCCCGTTGTTGCCGCGCAATCCGGTGTCATTCTGGAAGAAATACAGCGACAGGGCCAATGTCATGGCTTGCGTCAGGATCGACAGATAAACACCCGTGACGCGGCTGCGAAAGGCCAGCCAGCCGAACACCAGCGCCAAAAGGCCGGGGGCCAAAACCACGGCCAACAGTTGCAACGGCAAGCTGTGGGAAAACGCCCAGAGCGCCGGAAAATCCGAACTGCCAACCACACCAAAAATCTGACTGCCAATCGCGTCAGTTATTTCTTGCGGCG
Source organism: Octadecabacter sp. (assembly GCA_017886375.1). Taxonomy (GTDB): domain Bacteria; phylum Pseudomonadota; class Alphaproteobacteria; order Rhodobacterales; family Rhodobacteraceae; genus Octadecabacter. The sequence continues at coordinate 4,897 of JAGGNB010000063.1, read as the reverse complement.
TCGGGGGCAGCGCTGCGGAGTCCAGCGACGTCGCCACGATCCCTTCGGTGCGCGCATACATCAACCACATGCCAATGGCGTAGCCGCCGATGCCAAAGAACGCGAAATGCCCAAGGCTCAGTATACCGCAATAGCCCCAGACCACGTCCATCGCGATGGCCACCAGACACAAGCACAACGTTTTGCCCAGTGTCTTGAGGAACGAGGTAGAGATCATATCGACGCCTGCGGCTTCGCTCATGAATGTCACGCCAAGGGTGAAGATCGCGAGGCCCGCGAGGAACCACAACACGGACGGGTTTTGGGCGATGAACGATTTGCGCATGATCAATCTCCCGCCGCCCGACCCTTGAGGGCGACGATCCCCTTAGGTCGGAACTGAATGAACAGGATCACAAACAAAATCATGTAGGTTTGCGCCGCCAGCGTGTTGGACGGGTTGAAGAACTCGATCCCCTTTTGCGTAAACCCGATCAGGGATGCGCCCGCGAGCGTCCCCCAAACGTTACCGACACCACCAACGACCACGGTCATGAACGATTGCACGATATAGTCTGCACCCATTTCGGACGTGACCTTGGCATACAGCCCAATCGCAACGCCAGCGATGCCCGCAATGCCCGACCCCAGCCCGAAGGTCAGCATGTTGATGCGGTCAGGGTTGATCCCCATGGACGCCGCCATGCCGGGATTTTGCGTCACCGCGCGGACCTCAAGCCCCAACCGGGTGCGTTTGAGGATATACAGGATCAGGCACAGAAACAGCAGCGCCAGCGCGAAAATCGCGATGCGGATCGTGCTGATCTGGACCACGTCGTTCACGACCCACGCGCCTGCTAGCCAATCGGGCGACGTCAGCGGGCGGGCCTGCGTGCCAAAGATGTTCTTGGCGAGCTGTTGTAGAACGATGGCGATACCGAACGTCGCCAACAATGTCTCAAGCGGACGGTGATAAAGATGGCGGATCACCAACCGTTCCATTGCCACCCCGGCCGCAAACGTGACGCCAAAGGCCATCGGCAAGGCAATGATGATCGACAGGGTGTAATCCGGCACGATCTGCTGGACAACATAGCCGGTGTAGGCGCCCATCATAATGAATTCGCCGTGCGCCATATTGATAACGCCCATGACCCCGAATGTGATCGCAAGACCAATCGCCGCCAAGAAATAGATCGACGCGAGCGACAGTGCATCCAAAGTTAGATCAAGGGTTTTGCCCACATTAAGTTGCATTGCAATTGCGGCCTCAGCGTCTTCGGCGGCGGTGGTGATGTCGACGTTTACCTCAGTGTAGGCGAGGTAGAATGTGTGTGCATCAAGGGCCGACGCGCGGTCCTCGGGTGCGATAAATGGCGCAGCATCACCCCTTGTGACCAGCATGTCATAGGCCGCAATGCGGGCAGCGTCCGTGCCCAACGTCGACACATCAACGCCTGCCACTTGCCCGTCTTCGATTTGCGCGGTGAGTGTCGCAACAATATCGTCGGGCGTAACCGTCGCAGGCGCGAGGTCTGCGTCGACCAACAACTGATAGGCCTCGGCTTCATCCAGATCGTCCCCGATCTCCATGATTTGCGCCACGTTGGTGCCTTCGGGAATTGAAATGCCGACGAATTGCCGCGTCGTCAGGATTTGGCTGATCACGCCACGCACCTCAACGCTCAGATCACCGGACAGAAAATTGATCGCGGCGACGCGTTCTTGCATGCTGTCGCCGAACCGCGCGGTCAATTGGCGTTCCAACTGAACCTTCCGCGCAAGGATCGATGCATCAGGTTCGCCGGGAATGGATTGGCGCAAGGGCACAAGCTGGTCCGCAGCGGGATCACGGCTGATCGCGTCCAGTGCAGCGATGCGGCGGGTCACATCGGCATCTGACAATTGAAATTGCACAAGGGCGGCGTTGATGACGCGGCGTACACCTGCGTTGGGTCTGATTTGATCAAAACCGTCGTCCTCGGCCACCGTGGTCTGCGCGCCAGTGTCCAAATCCGTCAGAACCAACCCATCACCATCCTCAGCCGCGCTAAAGAAAATGCCATCGCTTAACCGCACCCAGATCGCCTTGTCGCGCCAATCCTCAAGAAACCTTGGCGAACCCTCTACCGGGGCCGCCGCAAGCGCGCTGACAATAGAGTCTACCGTGCTCCGCGACGGGTTTGCGACAGCGTCGGCATTGTCTTGCAACAGGGATTGAAGGGATTGGGCATGGGCCACGGGGGCCACAAAAATCAGGCAAAGGCAGACGAGCATGAAGCGCAGCATCACGGGTCTTCTTTCATAGGGATATCTTGGGCGTCATTTGGAAACGGGCGAGGCACACTGCCCCGCCCGTCCGCCAATAAGAAGCAGCTTAGTAGTTGGACGTCAGCTGCACACAAGTCTCGGTCTCGGTGTTGTACATCCCACAACCGAGGTCTTTCCAATCTGATGTCAGGACGGCAGATTCCGGCAGGAAATCCGTCCATGCATCGCCTTCGACTTCGGATGTCTGGCTGATGATATCGAATTGGCCATCCGCAGTGATTTCACCGATCAGAACAGGCTTCGCAAGGTGGTGGTTGGGCAACATAACAGCCGTACCGCCGGTCAGGTTCGGGAATTCCTGACCATACATTGCGGCACGAACCGCATCGACCTCAACGGAACCCGCCTCAGTCACTGCGTTTACCCACATGTTAAAGCCGATGTAATGCGCCTCCATCGGGTCGTTCGTTACGCGGGCCTCGTCGCCAGTATACGCGTGCCACTGTTCAATAAACGCTTCGTTTTCTGGGGTATCAGCGGACATAAAGTAGTTCCATGCCGCCAGATGACCGACCAGTTCGGACGTATCAAAGCCTGACAGTTCTTCCTCACCTACAGAAAACGCAATGACGGGGATGTCATCCGCGGACACGCCAGCGGCGGCAAGCTCTTTGTAGAAACCGACGTTCGCATCACCGTTGATGGTCGACACGACACCAACCTGATTGCCACCCGCACCCAAGGCCACAACATCACTCACGATCGTCGCCCAGTCGGACTGACCGAACGGCGTGTAGTTGACGAAAATGTTCTCTGGCGCGATGCCTTTTTCGATCAGGTAGGCTTCCAAGATATTATTGGTGGTGCGAGGATAGACATAGTCCGTCCCCAAGAGCGCAAATTGCTCAACGCCCAGCTCTTCGAGAAAATAATCGACAGCCGGAATGGCCTGCTGGTTTGGTGCGGCACCGGTATAGAAAACGTTACGCGAGGATTCTTCGCCCTCGTATTGCACCGGATAGAACATCAATCCGTTTAATTCCTCGAGGACCGGCAGCGCGGATTTACGCGACACTGACGTCCAAGCACCGAAAATCACATCAACTTCTTCGACGGTCAGAAGTTCGCGGGTCTTTTCTGCAAACAGCGGCCAGTCGGACGCCGGATCAACGACAACGGCTTCAAGGTCACACCCCAAAAGGCCGCCAGCTTCGTTTTGACCCTCAACAAGCATCTGCATCGTGTCAGCCAGCGTCGTCTCAGAGATCGCCATGGTGCCGGACAGCGAATGCAGCACGCCAACTTTAATGGTGCAGTCTTGCGCGGCAGCGCCGGAACCCGCAGCGATCAGCGTGGTTACAGACAGTGTAGACAAAAGGTTTTTCGACAGTTTCAAGGTTACGTCCCCCATTGATGTTCATCTGCGGTCGCACCAAAATGCCGCCTATTCTTGGCGCAATCATCATGATATTCGATCTACCGCAGCTTATTGTTGCAGCCATGCGAGGGTTGTTTTCTTCCACGATCACGCCCTCGCGTGGCACTCATCGCCTCAATCTTAAAGGCAAGGGTAACGTCAGCGCCCAGCGCCGTGTTTGCAACTGCAGCATTTCTATTTGAAGGGGATGCGCTGGATATGCTTGCTTTAGCGCCGTTTTAAACACCGACTGCCTACTATTCAGGCATCAGACTCTCAGCTTCGGGTTATTTTTACGGTCCAATCAGTGACGATCAAGCCTCAACCGCCCAACTGGGTGCGCATCGCCTGATAGATCACGGCCGTGGCCACGTTTGCGAGGTTGAGGGACCGCACGAGCGGGTTTCGCATCGGCAAATGAAAGACGCGATCATCCATGCCATCCAACACAGTCGCCGGCAGACCTTTGGATTCGCAACCGAAGACCAAGTAAGCATCGTGTTGATAGTCGGGCGTGTAGACGCTCTGTGCGCCGTGTTCTTCAAAGAAATACAGACTGTCGCGCGGTGGCTTTCGATCAGTCACAAAATCTTGCCAACTGTCATACTCGCTAAGCTGAACATGCTTCCAGTAATCCTGCCCAGCGCGCCGCACCGCCTTTTCGTCAAGCGAAAACCCGTAAGGTCTGATCAGGATCAGTTCCAGTTCCAGCGCCACGCAGGTGCGCCCGATCGCACCGGTATTGTACGGAATTTCAGGCGTCACTAAGACCAGTTTCATGCGCGGATCAGACATCGGGTGTTCGGGCTTTCAAAAACACGGGCGTAGGATAGGCCCGTTGTCACATCCTGTTATCCTGATCAAAGGAAGCTTAAAACCGCCAATCTCGACGTCCCATGTGCGAACAATCTACCACCCATCAGGCATTGCCTGATCAAAAAACCACAACATCTTGAACGATGTATCAATCACAGCGCGCATGACCAGACGCATTGGCGATGTCCTAGATATCTTCATGCCCAATGGCACTCAACACGTTAACAATTTCAAATGCGCGGTCGCGATCCAGTTTAGAAAAACCACAGCCCAATGCATTTGACCCGCTTTGGTGAGGTCCAAACCGAAAACGCATTGCCACTTAACGACACCTGTGAAGACCAGAATTCCACACAATAGACCAACAACCGATTGGCTATGTTTATCTAAAGATACTTTTTCGCATCCTAAGAT
>JAGGNB010000159.1 GCA_017886375.1 Octadecabacter sp. | reverse complement strand
CCCGTCCGGATAGCGCCACGCGGCCCCCTCCCATGTCAGTTTCACCAGATAATCTTGCGGCGTCATATCCTGCGGGATCACCTCGCTCGGGTATTCATACGACAACTCGCCCAGATCAAACGCAATCGCATCGGCCACCTCGCGCGTGGCGCGGATCGCATGGGGCCACTGGATGAACAGGCGTTGCATTTCAGTGGGGGATTTCAGATGCCGTTCGGCGTTGGGTTGCAACCGTGACCCCGCATCCACCAACGTGCAGTGTTCACGAATACAGGTCATGATGTCCTGCAACGGGCGGCGATCGGGCGCGTGATACAGCACCTCGTTGCTGGCCAGCAGGCGCAGCCCATGCTGGCCCGCCAAGGCATCCAATCGGTTGATACGCGCGTGATCGTTGCCGCGATACAGATAGGACGCGGCCAAATAACGCAGTTGCGGCAAGACCTTGCACAGCCGCCTTAACCCGCGCCCAAAGACCGCCACATCTTCACTTGGCACGGCAATCAGGATCAACCCGTCGCTGTGCGCCGCCAAATCCGACAGTGTCAGATCACAGGCCCCCTTGGCCTGCCAATTGCCATCCACATCCGCGCGCCGCCCCTTGGAAATCAGCCGCGACAGCCGCCCGTAGGCCTGCCGGTCAGTCGGATAGGCCAGAAACACCTCACCACCCACCAACTCGATCCGTGCCCCGATCAGGGGCCGCAATGCCGCCTTGCGCGCTTGCGACCAAATACGCACAACCCCCGCCAAAGTGTTCAGATCAGCCACACCCAAGCAATCATACCCCAGCGTCCACGCTGTCTGCGCCAGATCAACCGCATCAGACGCCCCGCGCAAAAACGAAAAACATGTGCACAGCCCCAATTCGACATAAGGCGCGCGTGCATTGGGCGTAAAACTCCCATCTTCTGGTAACGTGCGGCGCGGATGTGCGTGATCATTTTCTGGCATGATTGTTCACAAGCACTGGGCCACACACGCCCTTCACCCTGTCTTTGCTTCTCAAATATCTCGGGGGATGAGGCCGCAGGCCGAAGGGGGCGGCGCCCCCTGCAACGCCCGCCACAGGCGTCGCACCAACGATGTGCACAGACCGTGTTCGTAAGAGTGCGCCCCACCTCACGCGAAAATCCCCTGCACACACCAACGCGGCGCACCGCCACGGCCATCGCCTGCAATCCCTTCGCGAAACAGCCAGTAGCGGCAGCCATTTTGGTCCTCGATGCGGTAATAATCGCGCAACCGGGTGCCGGGGCGATCGCGCCACCATTCCGGCGCGATCCGTTCGGGGCCTTCAAAGCGCACGACCTTATGGGTCAGACGTCGCCACATAAACTGCGCAGGCGGGCCTTCGGGTACGGCATACAGCACGCGGATGTCTTCGGGTGGCTGCAACAGGCGCAACGGGCGGGGCCGTGTGTGTGCGGGCAGGGATGCACCATCCGGTGCCATGGCCGCCTGCCAGCCTTCGCGGCGTTCGGGCACGTGGCTGTCGCGCGGCGCGGGGCGGCGAATGTTTTCTGCGCCAAACTTGGCCGATAGCCGGTCAATGAGATGCGCCAGTTCGGCGCCGCCATCCGTACCGCCTTCAATGCGGGTTTGCACGCGTTGCACATGTTCCACGACGCTGGCGTCCAGCGTGATCAGATCAAAGCCAAAGCCGGGGTTCAGCCGTTCCAGTTTACCATCAAACAGCCGCAGGATATGGGCGGGATCACGGCTGGCCTGACTGGTCGCCACACTGATCCGGTCCACATCCCCGTCCGTGCGGTAAATCGTCAGCGTCACCCGTCGCGCGCCACAGCCCTGCGCATGCAGGCCTGCGCATAATTCTTTTGCCATATCAGGCATATGGGGTTCGGGGTCTAGAACAGGCTCCGCCAAGTTTGATTGCACGCTAAAGCGTGGCGGATCGTCAGGGCTTTGCAACGGTTCGCCCATCCGCCCCATCATCTGATCCAGACGTAGCAGCGGGTTTTGCCCCAGCTCCGCCCTTTGGAACCGCCGCGCCAGCGACAGGCGTGGCACGTCTGCTAGCGCGCCGACAGTTTTTAACCCCAACCGTTTGAGCAACAAAACCGTGTCCCCCTGTAGCCGCAACGCAGCCGTTGGCAGGGGCGCTGTGCGCTGTGCCAACTCATCCGCCAAGCACACCTCGCGCACGCCGCCAAAGCGTGACAGCGCCCATGCCGCCCCGTGGGTTGGTGCTGTGGCCAGATCGGTTTCCAGCCCCAGTGTGGACAGCTTGCCTTCAATTTCACGCAGCATCGCCGCTTCGCCGCCCCACAGATGATCCGATCCCGTGGTGTCCAGGATCAAGCCATTCGGCCCATCCAAAGCCGACCACGGACACCAGCGCCGCACCCACAGCATCAACCGTTTCAGCGCCGCTTGATCGCCCCCCACATCGGCAAATTCGACCTGCAATTCAGGACATAGCGCGCGCATATCCACAACGCGGGCGCCAATGTGGACACCGGTTTGGTCTGCCGCGCGATTGGTGGCATGCACCACAGGGCCGTGCGACCCCTCAACCGCCAGTGCTATGGGGATTTCAGGCGGCGGGGCTTGCCCGGTGCGGTCCATATGCCGCTGCCAGCGATTGATCGTCAGACGTGGGAAATGCAGCGCTGTGATCCGGCGCGCCAAGGGGTCTTTGTCAGTCGGAGTGAACGCGCGAGATGCGACGTCCATCCGCCCGTCCTTTGGGGTGCCGGTCTTTGGGGTGCTGGTCTTTGCGCTGTCGGTCTGTCTGCGCGATGCGGCCCCCCGCCAACGGGGTTCGCCCACGGGCGTAAAACTATCTTCTTCAACACAATCCCGCCCGTCCCCTTGCGCAGGCACATCGCCCGCCCGCGGATCAGCTGGTTTTGGCGCCATCGCCCGCTGCAAAGCCTCAATCGCATGGGCCAGCATGTCGGCGGTGTCCGTTGCCTTTATGGGCGTGTCCGGTGGGGTGTGCGACGCGTTTGGTGCTGGAAAGGGCAGGACGGGCAGCTTGTCCTCCCCCCTCATCGCGCTGCTGTCCTTGGTCGCCGTATGGGCCGCTGTGTATTGGGCCGCCGTGTGTCTGGTCTAGCCATGGCGCGCCTCGTGCATGGGGCGGCCTTCGACGCGGTGATCAAGGTGCAGACCCCCATTATCGCCCCCGGTCACCGCGCACGCGCGACCCAATCCCCCGGCGTCCCCCATCGGGAACGGAACAAGTGCGCGTGCCACAGCGGTTGACCGGGGGCGTGCATGTCATCTGCATTGGGCAGCGACGCCAGTGACGACAGCCGCCAGCGCGCACGCGCCGCACTGAGGTTGGCATGGCCTGCGCGCCGGATCAGCCATGCAGGCACGGCATGGGCTTCGGATCTGAGAGCGAGCCGTTTGGATGCAGTGAAATCAAGCGCAGGCGGATCGCCCCACACCTCACCCACCACAGCGCCCAGTGTGGCGCACCCAAGTCCCTGTTCCATCGCCCAAAGCACATCAACTGATCTGGACACATCGACCCGCAAAATATCAATTTTGGGGTCCAGTCCTGCCATGCAAATCACCCCCGCTTCGCGCCGCGACAGACGATCAGACACCCACAACACAGGCCCCTTTGCAGGGTTCAATTGCGCCAACATAAACGCCAATGCCGCCCCGTCGGTGACGGTTTCGCTGAACACCTCACGCAGGGTCGGTTGCGCGTCAGCTTCGCCTTTGCGGCCAGCCGTTTCAGCCCGCTGCATCAACAGATCGGTCGCGGATTTTGGCGGTGGCAGGGCGCTGCGCATCTATGATTCCAATATTAATGTTCCCGTTATGTTCTAGTTTTAATACCCGCTTTGGTCAAGCGCGATTGCCGCAAAAAGGTCAGGCTTTCCACGCTTGCCTGCCATTACCTGCGCCCATACCCTAGGGTTAACCCAACGGCTAAACGCGGCAGGCCCAGTATGTTCGGACCCATATGATCGGACCCATCCTCAAATCGCTCCGCCGGGAGCATATGGACGTGAGCTTGCGCCACGGACGTGACCGCATGGTGCGCATCATGGAACGCCCGGGCCGTTGGATGTCTGAGGCTGACTTGCAGGCCCTGACGGCAGATTTGCGCACCATAGCGGCCAAAACACTGGATGCAGGACGCCTGAGTTACGGCGTGTTCGCGGGGGATCGCGACTGCATGCGCGACACCATCATCACACTCGTAACCCACCGCGATGGCACGCCGATTGCCTTTAATGCGCTGGTGATCATGACGCTTGATACCCAGCCGGACCCCACCGATGTGCTGCATCTGGGCTTGGTCATGGTCGATCCTGACCAGCAATCCGGCGGGCTAAGTTGGGTGCTGTATGGCCTGACGTGTTTTCTGTTGTTCGTGCGCAACCAATTTCGCCCGCTTTGGATTTCCAATGTCACACAGGTGCCCGCGGTCGTCGGTATGGTGTCCGAGATGTTTTCCGACGTCTGGCCATGCCCCGACGCGGATCGGCGCACACTGAACCATGTGTTGATGGCGCGCCGCATTATGGCGGGGCATCGCCACGTATTCGGGGTGGGCGAGGACGCCGAATTCGATGAAACGCGCTTTGTCATTACCAACGCCTATACCGGCGGGTCAGATGACCTCAAAAAGACGTGGGATCAGACACCCAAGCACCGCGCCGCAGTTTTCAACGACTTCTGTGCCGCGCAACTGGATTACACCCGTGGCGACGATGTGCTGCAACTGGGTCAAATAGATTTGCCCGCGTTTCGGCGCTACCTGTCGCGCGAAGTCCCTAAATCTGCGGTGTTTGGCGTGTTGTCGACGGGCATCTACGTGGCCCTGCGCCGCTTGATCCTGCCGGTGTTCTACTGGTCTGACAGCACACGACAATTTTCAATCCTGCGCCCCGCCAAGGATACCTATTCCTCGCGCCCCTCCGGGGATGACCCTGATGTTTGATTGCACCGCCCCCCCAAAACCTGCAATCATCGCTGCTATCATGCGCCCTCTGGCACGTAAGTTCTTGAATGGATTGATCCAATGACACTGGCGGCATCCGACACTGCCAATTTGTTCTTGTCGCTGGCTGCCCTCGCTGGGGTGCTGATTTTACAAAGCGTGATCTGCGCCCGCGATCCGTGGGCGCCGCTGAACAGGCGCTTCCTGTTGGGTCTTCGCGTCATGGCCATGTTGTTCGCAGGACGCGCACTGCTTATCTTGACAGGACTAGATTTCTTTCGATTTTTCATCCTGTTAGGCGCCACTCTTATACCGGTTTCCGTGTTGCTTTTGGCCGAAGGATTGCTGCGCCGCCACGCACCACACTGGGCCAAGGTCTGGGTCATGTGTGGCACAATCGTCTTCTCTATCCTGTCATTTTGGTGGTCTGATAGCATCGATCCGCCGCGCCTAATCGGTCTTCTTACCTTTCAACTCAGCGGGTTTTTCATTGGTGCGTGGTTGATTTTGTCCCGCGAAAAGTCCAGCCTGACGGTCGCTGAAAATCAAACGGCTGAACGATTGGCGCTATCGTTATTCCTGCTTGTGCCCTTGGCCGCGGCCGATTTTCTCATGGTTTCTCTTGACCTTCCGGCTCAAACTTCACCTTTGGGTGTGCTGTTCTTGTGCTGGCTTGTCGTCAGCCTTGGTCGCTCTCAGGCGCAGCACCGCGCGCCGTTGGTGTCGTTTTTTGCAATCGTCTTAGCCGCTGGCCTGTCAGCATTTGTGGTGGCCGATATGGTCGATATGGACAAGGACGCGACGATCCTGACGCTGGCCGTCATCCTCGCGGCGGTGATGGTCGCCGTGTTGTTCATCGAGGCGCAAACCCTGCGATCCGAGGAACAATCGCAAACCTTGTTGCGTCACCTCGCCGAAGACCGATCCCGCGATACGTTAGGGTTCCTGCGCGGCCTGCAAGCGCACCCATTGGTGGACGGCGCGGCATTGATCGACGTGCCACAACTTGCGGACTTCGATCCAGCCGTTCTGCGCCACATCTTTACTGTCCGCCCCGTGCTGCGCCGCGCTGATCCGCCCCTAATCGACGGTGCACAAGCCGATCACATCAGCCATCTGTTTCGCCTGTTTGACGCCAGCCATATCTTGCTTGCTGACGACGCGCCGATGACCCTTGTGGCGCTGTCGATGCCGTCATTGGCAACCTCGCCACGGGCTGAACTTGAATTGGCAGTGGTGCAACGCATGGCGTGGCTGATGTCACGGTCAAATCCATGATTTCGCATGAGATATTTGAAAATTGCGTGATGCGCGCGGCGCTTGCACCGACCGTCCACAACACCCAACCCGCCCGCTGGGTGCGCGACGGGGACGTGCTGTCGTTGTTTTGTGATACCAATGTCGGTCTGACGGTTGGCGACCCCACAGGGCGCGACGCAGCCCTGTCTTGTGGCGCGGTTCTTGAGGCGATGGTGCTGGCGCTATCGGCCCATGGCATCGCGGCCTGCGCAACCTTGACCGACAAAGACACATCACCGGGTCAGGGCCTTGTCGCGGTCGCGCATTTGACCCTGTCGCGCGGTCCAAAAGACGGCCTACATGCCCAACTTGAACGTCGTTTCACATGGCGTGGTCTATTTGCATCCCAACCTGCGCAACTGTACGGTTGGACCCGCGCAGATACCCGCCTCGTCGTGGATCTGACAAGTCGTGACTGGATCGCCGAGCGCAACGATTGGGCGAGTTATGAGATCATGCAAAACGCCGGTTTTCGCCGTGAACTGGTCAGCTGGATGCGGTTGAATGACAGGCACCCGCGCGCCGGGCTCGACGGAATGGACCGCGCGTCTATGCGTTTGAGCCGCGGTGAGGCCCGCGCGGTCCCTTTTGTTTTGATCAAGTTGTGGCGGTTTTTGAACGTTTTTGGGTTCACCAAAAACCTTATTACTGAACATGAAGTGACATTAACTGCGCCGGTTATTGCATTGTTTCACTGTGATATTACCGAAAATCCAATCGCATCTGGCCGCGCCTATCTTCGCATGTGCCTCGAAGCGGCGTCGCTGGGGTTCGCGGGCTGGCCGATGGCGGCACTGTCGGACCACCTGACCACCAACAGACAGGTCTGTGACAGGTTTGGCATTGCGCCCGATCGCCGACTTGTTCAGGTCATTCGGTTTGGCATTCCTACAGGCGATGCACCGCGCCGATCACGACGTCCTTTGACCGAAGTTTTGCGCAAGTCGACGTCTTAAGCTAGTCGACATCTTGGCTAATCGACTGGCAATCCGCTGGGCACTGTCGCTGGCCGACCTAGGGGGCGTTCCTCAGCCGTGTTGCCGGTCAACGCATGAAGGAACGCTTCTATATCAGCAACTTGCGTTGCGTTCATTGTTACGGGAACGATGTCCAGAACCGCCTGCTGACGCGCCATTTCACGGCTATCCTGCTGGATCGCGAAATCAACGCCGCCCATCCACGGCGCGACCGGTAAGGCCGCCATGTCAGTAGTCCAAGCGGTGCGGGCGCCAACAGGGTCCAAATGATGGCGTATCATGTCGCCCAAGTTTGGATATGCACCGTTATGACCATAGGGTGCGGTCAGTGCGACGTTGCGCAAGGATGGGGTTCTAAATCTATAAGCATCTGATAATAGATCCGTTTCTCCCATTCGGCCAACATCACGCGGCATCTTGTCAAAGGAACGTGTGCGACCGGGTCCAAAAGCTGGCAGGCCAAGGGCGTGAAAATCCTGATCGCTGAACAAAGGCCCGCTGTGACAGCTTGCGCAACCGGCCGTGCCAAAGAACAAGTCGCGGCCACGTTCGGCGCTGTCAGGCAGGGCCGTTCCGGTCAGCCACGCATCATAGGGGCTGTCGAAGCTGCGCCATTCGGTTGTGATGAACGCGCC
>JAGGNB010000049.1 GCA_017886375.1 Octadecabacter sp. | reverse complement strand
GCCTTTCGCAGGCCGCAGTGCAGATTTTCCGCGACCGCGGTGTTGACGTGGATTTTTTGCCGGACCTCGGCAAAGACAAAGACGCGCTGGCTGCCGTGATTGGCCAATATGATGGCCTTGCCATCCGCTCTGCCACGAAAGTCACCGCGAAATTGCTGGAAAGTGCCCCGAACCTAAAGGTCATTGGCCGCGCCGGTATCGGCACCGACAACGTCGACAAAGAAGCCGCATCCAAGGCCGGTATCATCGTCATGAACACACCGTTCGGCAACATGATCACCACCGCCGAACACGCAATCGCGATGATGTTCGCCGTGGCGCGCCAAATTCCCGAAGCGTCCGCATCCACCCATGCGGGCAAATGGGAGAAATCCAAATTCATGGGGGTTGAGCTGACCGGCAAGACCCTTGGTGTCATCGGCGCGGGCAATATCGGCGGCATTGTGTGCGACCGCGCGCGGGCCCTGAAGATGAAGGTCATGGCGTACGATCCGTACCTCGGCGAAGAAAAGGCCGATAAGATGGGCGTGCAAAAGGTTGAATTGGAGGAGCTGCTGGAAAAGGCTGATTTCATCACGCTGCATGTGCCGTTCACCGATCAGACAGCCAATATCCTGAGCCGCGAAAACATTGCCAAGACCAAGAAAGGTGTGCGGATTATCAACTGCGCGCGCGGTGGTTTGGTCGATGAAGCCGCCCTCGCTGATGCGTTGAAATCCGGCCACGTTGCGGGCGCGGCGTTTGACGTGTTCGCGGTCGAACCCGCAACAGACAGCCCGTTGTTCAATCTGCCCAATGTCGTCGTGACACCGCACCTTGGCGCTGCGACCACCGAGGCACAGGAAAACGTCGCACTGCAAGTCGCCGAACAGATGTCGGATTATCTGATGACGGGGGCCGTGACCAATGCGCTGAACATGCCGTCGGTGACGGCAGAAGAAGCCAAAGTCATGACACCGTGGATTTCACTGTCCGGACACCTCGGCAATTTCATCGGCCAGATGACGGATGAACCGATCCAAGCCATTAACATCCTGTTTGATGGCACAGTGTCGGACATGAACCTTGAGGCACTGACAGCCGCCGTTGTTGCGGGCATCATGAAAAAGGCCAACCCTGACACCAACATGGTCAGCGCGCCCGTGATCGCAAAAGAACGCGGCATCAAGATCAGCACGACCAAGCAGGATAAAACCGGCGCGTTTGACGGGTACATGAAGGTCACGGTTGTGACGTCCAAGCGGGAACGCTCGGTCGCTGGCACGGTCTTTAGTGATGGCAAACCGCGCTTTATCCAGATCAAAGGCATCAACATCGACGCTGAAATCGGGGCGCATATGATCTACACCACCAACGAAGACGTGCCCGGAATTATCGGCACGTTGGGCCAAACCATGGGCAAACATAACGTCAACATCGCGAACTTCACACTGGGCCGTTCTGCGGCAAATGGCGAAGCTATTGCGCTGCTGTATGTGGACGAAACGGTCCCCGCCGCTGCCTTGGCAGAAATAGAAGCCACAGGCATGTTCACGCAAGTAAAACCGCTGACCTTCGACGTGGCCTAAACCCTCTATACCCTGCCTTTGTCTCCTAAATATCCTGGGGGAGCCGAAGGCGGGGGCAAAGCCCCTCGAAAGGCCAACCATGTTCTATGCCCTCGGTGATATCCACGGACAGATGGCGCAGCTTGACCGCGCTTTGGCGCTGATCGATGCCGATGGTGGTCACGATGCTGACCTGTTTTTTGTCGGTGATCTTGTGGATCGCGGACCAGACAGTCGTGGCGTTATTCAAACGATCATTGACGGGCAAAACGCGGGAAAGCCGTGGCACTGCATACTCGGCAATCATGATCTTATGTTTCATCAGTTCGTGACATCGGCGAAAGTTCTGCACCCTGAAATCCTGTCGAGCAAAACGTGGTTGCACCACCGTCTTGGGGGCGTGCGGACCTTGGCGTCGTATATGGGCGCTACAGAACTGGACCATCCTGACTGGATCAGTTGGGACCACGCAAACGAACACGGGCTCGACCCTGCGTCAGACAGCCTGTTGGCTGCCTTTTCAGATGCGGCGAAAGATGCAGTGCCTGCGTCCCATCTTGATTGGATCGCAGCATTGCCGCTGTTCATCAAAGCACCCCACGATCATATTTTTGTCCACGCGGGCATTCGCCCGAACGTTGCAATAGATGATCAAGCGCAAAGCGATCTGATCTGGATCAGGGATGGATGGCTGGATTACGTTGGCGAACTGGACGCGATGTATGTCCACGGCCACACAGCGCTGGATTTCCCGCAGCACCACGGAAACCGGATCAATATTGACGGTGGCGCAGGCTATGGGCGGCCCCTCGTGCCGACGCTGTTTGACGGCGCGGGTTGGTTCACGCTGGACGACAACGGCCGCACGCCACTGCACCCCTAGATCGCGCGCGTCATCCGGTGCCGGGTATGGCGGTCTTCCGTCGGCGGAAACGACTTTTCAAGCGCAAAGCCTTCGCGGTCCCAAAACGCGCGACCCTTCGGGTTCTTATCCAGTACCGCAACCAGTTGGCGGGTTGATCCGCGCGCGCGTGCTAGGGTTGTCGCGTGGGCAAGAGCACGACCCCCAACACCCCTGCCCCGCGCGTGTGGCGCCAACAACAACAGCCCGATGTAGCTGTCGTTCGCGTCAGGGTAGCCAAAAACAACACCAAGTATGCCCAGCAAGCGATCTGCATCAAACATCCCGATATGCACGGCGTCTTCAGCGACGACATTTGGCGGTCGTTCATTGAAAAAATTGTCCGTCGTCGCCTCGTCTGGGGCACGACCATCTTCTAGCAGGACATAATCTGCGGCGTCAGCAAACAGTCGCGCAACGGCGGCCCGATCCGTGGTTGCTGAAAGGCTGCGCATGATCATGGCGCACGATAACGGCGATGGGGACGTGCAGACAAGGTCGTATCGCCTTTCGGCCCATCGCACGGTCAGGTAAGCATCGCCAATGAAAACCAGCTTCGCCAGTCTGACCGATATCCTTGATCACGGGTTCGACACGGTCATCGACGTGCGCTCCCCCGCTGAATTCGCCGAAGATCATGTGCCCGGCGCGATCAACCTACCTGCTTTGTCGAACGAAGAACGCGCGCGGGTTGGGACAATCTACGTACAAGAGGCGCCATTCAAGGCCCGAAAGATTGGCGCGGCGCTTGTGGCGCGCAATGTTGCAGGGCACTTGGATGGACCGCTAAAAGACATCACAGGCAGTTGGCGACCGCTGGTGTATTGCTGGCGTGGCGGGCAGCGGTCTGGGTCTTTTGCGTCGATCCTGACGCAAATCGGCTGGCGTGCCGAAGTGATTGACGGCGGTTATCAGAGCTATCGAAATCTTGTGCATGACGTGCTCTACAAAGACGCCGTAACGCATCGGTTGATCCTGCTCGACGGCAACACAGGCACTGCGAAAACCGATATTTTGCATCGCTTGCAAGGGCTAGGTGTGCAGGTCCTCGACCTGGAAGGATTGGCGAACCATCGCGGGTCTTTGTTGGGGTCCATGGCAGGCGGACAGCCGGCACAAAAGGGGTTTGAAACGGCATTGGCCTGTGCGCTTGCACGGATGGACCCCACGCGGCCAATTATTGTGGAGGCCGAAAGCAGCAAGGTTGGCGAACGGGTCGTGCCGCCAACTCTATGGGCCGCGATGAAGGCGGCGTCGCGCATTGAAATCGACGCGCCGCTGGACGCACGGGCGCAGTATCTCGCAGATGCTTATGAGGACATCAGTGCGGATACAGCGGGTTTGACTGCCAAGCTGGAAATCTTGCGCCGTCACCGTGGCGGGCTGGTTGATGGCTGGCTTGCGCTTTTGCAGGCGGGCGCGCTCAAAGCACTGGCCCGCGCGTTGATGGATGAGCATTACGACCCAACCTACCGGTCAGGGCGCACGCGTCACGGGGCGGATGTGTTGCAACGGTTTGACGTGGCCGATTTGGGGATCGACGCGCGGGCGGATTTGGCGGGGCGCATCGCTGCTTGGATCGAAACCGTCAGCTAAATGTCACGCCGTTGCCATCGATGATGTCACCGATGATCCAGACATTGGGTTTTTCAGCCAAAGCGGTCGCCTTGGCCTTTGGTACCGCAGCAAGCAGCCCGCCGCCTGTTTGGGGATCAAACATCAACGCGCCGTTTGCCGTGTCCGGCGCAGTGACACGCGGATCATTGCGGTTGTCAGGGTAAAGCGTTGATCGAATGCCCGCGTCGGCGAGATCCAGCGCTCCGTCCATCAGTGGGACGTCCGAAAGGCGCACGTGCGCACCAACGCCCGAGGTTTCGCAGATGCCTGCCAGATGCCCCGCAAGGCCAAAGCCCGTCACATCCGTCATCGCATGGGCATCTTTGAGCAACCGCGCAGCCGTATCTTGCGGTTGGATCATCACCTTGTAACACGCCAACACATCGCCGCCGCGCGCCAGCATTCGCATTTCAGCCGCAAGGATCGTGCCAGACCCAATGGGCTTGGTCAGCACCAGCACGTCGCCAACATTGGCCCCTGCCAGCGTGATCGGCGTGCGTTTGCAAAGTCCGGTGATCGACAGGCCGATGGTCAGCCCGTCGCCCATCGTCGTGTGCCCCCCCACAAGCGCTGCGCCGCCCAGATTGCGGGCCATTGTCTGGGTTATTTCGGTCACGGTGCGTTGCTGCAATTGGGCAGACATGCGCGGCAATGTCAGCGACAGGACAGCCGCCTGCGGGTCTGCGCCCATCGCCCAGACATCGCCCAGCGCGTGGGTGGCGGTGATTTGGGCCATGAGGACGGGATCAATCGTCACCGCACTTAGATGATCAGTGGTGAACACTTGCGTCTCGCCACCGGTTTTCAATAGGGCAGCGTCATCGCCAGGCAATGAGATGATGTCTTTGCGTGTCGTGGCTGGCAGCGTAGCAAGCGCACCCTGCAAAGCACCGCGACCGACCTTGGCGCCGCAACCGCCACACATGGGGGCATTACCGATGGTCTCAATCACCCCAGTCGCCATGCGCAGCGGCAGCGGCTGCTGCATCACTGGCAAGGCGTCGAATTGATCCATGAATTTGCGGTCGATGTGGTTTTTCCATTTCCACAAAAGCGCGCCACGCCGTGCAGTGCCAAGCTTTTCTGCCAGTGCGGATTTACCGCCGAGCGAGATAAGTTTCAGGTAGTCCTTT
Organism: Octadecabacter sp.; assembly: GCA_017886375.1. GTDB lineage: Bacteria > Pseudomonadota > Alphaproteobacteria > Rhodobacterales > Rhodobacteraceae > Octadecabacter. Next base: position 20,441 of record JAGGNB010000049.1, on the reverse strand, counting down.
TGCGGATGATAGCGGCGCATCTTCCCACCCGACAGACGGGCACGCAGATTGTCGAACAGGTACGGGGCCTCACGCACAGCAAAGACGCCCGCCTTTGGGCGTGGGTCATGGGACAGGTGGGCGCAATCGCCTACAGCAAAAATGTCTGGATTGGAGGTTTGCAGGGTCGGCCCAACGATGAGCGAGCCTTGATGTAGGTCCAGCCCGATGTCGGCGATCCAGTCATGCGGGCGCGCACCTGCCGCGCCTGTGGTGAAATCGGACGCAATAAGCGTGCCATCGGTAAGGTACACAGCATCGGCGCGCACGTCTGCGATGTCGGCGTGTTCTACCAGCGTGACGCCGAGTTCTTCTAGCGCAGCAAGCAGGCGATTTCGGGTGGCTGGGTCGAACCCGTCAAGGACTTCACCGCGATCAATCAGGGAGACCTGCGGGGCCTTGTCGCGCAACGCATAGGCCATCGCCATGGCAAGTTCCGCGCCCGCCACGCCGCCGCCGATGACGGCAACCTTAGGGGCGGTGGCTGTGATGCGGTATGCATCCCAGCGCGACGCGAAAGCGCCGAGCGGTTTAGCAGGGATACCGAAGGCCGCAAATCCCGTAAGGCGCGGCATTTCGGATGTGATCCCAACATCAATTGCGGCGACATCGTAGGCAATGTCAGGGCGACCTAAGACGGTGATGGTTTTGCCCACAGGATCAATTGCCGTGGCTTTACCAGCGATCAAACGGGCCCCCGCAAAGCGCGCGAGTTGCACGAGATCAATGTCCAACTCATCGCGGGTGTAATGCCCTGCGACAAAGCCCGGAAGCATGCCGGAATAAGGCGCGGTCGGACCGGGGTTGATCACGGTCAGACGCACACCAGGCAGCGGGTTCATCCCCCAACTGCGCAGCACAAGGGCGTGGGTGTGACCACCGCCCACCAAAACGAGGTCGCGGGTGTAGGGGATCGTTGTTTTCATAGCATCGTCTTAACGCGGGGCGCGCACTGGCGCGAGGGGCTTGTGGTCACGGAACTGTCACTCGTACCCCGTCATTTCCAGATAGCCGACGCCGGTGTGGGTGCCAGTGACCGTAATCGGGCCTTCCCAATAAGGAACCGAGGTTTGCATCCATGCTTGATCGTTAATCGCCGCGACGGTGACATCGACATTTCGGTCCGGCAGGGTCACGCGCCACCGCGTTGGAATCGTGCGCCCATCGACTGTTGCGGTGGACAAAGGGTCGGCGTTGAACGCCCCGTCAGGATAGGCGGTGGTTTGGCCATCCGGCGTGATCCATGTGGCCGATGTATAGACTGTCCCGTCGGTCTGACGCAGACGAAACCCCATCAGTTTGCCAGTATCGAGCGAGAGCGAAAACCAGTCCCAACCAGTTTGATCATCCGACAGCGGCTGCGACGACCATTCGCGATCAAGCCACGCGGTGCCCGTCACGTCGACATCTCCGTCTGGCAACGTGAGCGTCCCTTCGATCGTATAAGAAGGCTGTGAATAATAATAGGACGCTTGCCCTTCGGCCGATTTCACCGAGTAGCCGTTGTTGCCGTGAAAAATCAGCGGCCCAGTTGCCGTAAGGTTCATATCATAGGCAAAATCGGGGCCGCTCGCGGTCATGGTCAGCCTGTCGAAATCAGGGCCAGTCAGCTGCCAGTCATCGATCCATGCTTCAAACGGGTCAGCAGTGACGCCGGCCTGACCGATCCCGCCACGGGCAAGGCGTTCGGTGACATAGTGCATGTCAGGTGTGGTAACGGCAGCATGACCCATCCAGAGTTGCGGCGAGGACCATCCGGCACCCTGTTCTGGCGCAAGCGCGGTGCGAAACAACGTCCATTGAAGGCCATACGGCGCCCCGTCGGCGGCTTGCAAGTTGGCCGTCAGATACCACCATTCGATGCGGTAATCGGCATGCGGGCCGTGATCGGTCGGAAAGTCAAAGATGGCAGGGCTTTGCGGAGTCGCGAAGCCGTCAGTTTCCGTACCAAGGCCAGCAAAGCCTTGGGCGGAGGCGGCAAATGGCCAGAGTAAAAGGAGGAGCACCCTAGCGTTCATTGGAAAACACCTTGAGCAGATCAGCGGGGCGCGTGCGCGCAAGTTTGCGGGCAGGCCACAGCGCCGCAAGGACGGCGGCGATCACCGCAAAGACCGCAAGGCGCAAATAGGCCAAGGGAAACAGATACATTGGCAGCCGCCAGCCGAACGCCTCAACATTGACAACAGCCAGCAAGGTCCATGCGAGGGCGAGGCCAAGCGGCAGCGCGAGGGCGGCGGTAAGCAGGGCGAGCAGCACCGCGCGGATGATTTCGATGCGCCCCAAGCGTGCCCGCGTCAGGCCCTGTGCCCAGACGGGTGCAAGTTGCGGTAGGCGCATCGTGGCGAGGGTGAGCAGGCTCATCAATATGGCGAACCCCGCCACGGCGAGGGTAAGGACGTTGAGCGCGCCCGTGACCGTAAAAGTGCGCTCGAACACATCAAGCGAGAAGGCTTTGATCCCCGCTTGATTGATCATGTTACTCTCAGCCAGCCCGAAGCTGTCGCGCAGTTCGGCGGATAAGGCAGGAACATCAGCGGGGTCCATGCGCAGGCCAAACCTCAGGGCGCGAATGTCGGGAAACAGGGTGTTGAACAACGTTTCCGTCACAATGACTTGGCCAATGGTGTTGCCGTAATCGCCGTAGATACCAAGGACTACAAACGGCTGACCCGCGATTGTGATGGTGTCGCCAATCGCAATATCGCCACGCCGCGCCAGTTGTTCGTTGATGGCAGCACCCTCCCCCGCTTCGATACGGGGCCATGCGTCGGGGGCGGACTGGAGGAACAACCAGTTTTCGCGGTACGTTGCGTGGGCTGTCGGGCCATATATTTCGGAGGCCAGACCACGAATGTCTTGGTCAGCGGATTGGATCGGCAAAACTTTGTCGACGCGCGATGTCAGAAACGTTTGCAGCGCTGCGGCCTGATCGGCGTCATCGGCATAGACGTAGAATTCGGACGCCAGCCGCTGGTCGAGGAAGCCCGTGAACGTCAGTCGAAACGAGCTGACCATGGTGGACACGCCGACGTTCGCGGCCATCGCCAACAGCAGTGCCATCAGCGCCAGTGACAAGCCGGGCAATTGCTGGCGCGTGTCGGCCCAAAACCATTCTGCGATGACAGATTTTGCCCGTGATGAGCCAAAGGCCAGCACACGGTCCAGCACCACAGGGAGCGCCAAGGCCGCGCCTATCAGCAGCGCAGCGAGCATCCCGAAGCCTGCGATCAACCCGCTGCCAAACGCGCCAAGCAGTGCTGCCAAGATCAACAATCCGACAGCAAGCGCCGCCTGATACAATCGCCCCCTACCCGCCTGCATCGCCCATGCGCGCGGTCGCGCCGAGGCCAATAGCGGCATCCGTGCGAGCTGGAACAAAGACGTTGCAGCGGCCATACCTGTGCCACCGACAGCGATCAGCAGGCCCGATAGCCACCATTCGGGCCGCAACTGCAATGTGCCGGAAACCGACGCGCCATACAGACCAGAGATTGTCGCGGCGACGTCGGGCAATAGTGCGGCGGCGATAAGATAGCCCAAGCCGACGCCGATAGCCCCCGCGATGAGAGACAGGGCAAGCAGTTCAACTGCGATCAACGCCACCAGACGGCGCAGCGGAAAGCCCAGCGCCCGAAGGGTGCGGATCACAGGACGGCGCTGTTCAAACGCCAAGCCGATAGCACCGTGAACAATAAAAATGCCCACGGCGAAAGACAGCAGCCCAAACGCGGTGAGGTTAAGGTGAAAACTGTCAGTCAAACGCGCCACGTCGGTCCCGTTTTGCGGTGTGCGCACCGTGAGATCAGGGGCGACGTCTGCCAACGGGGCTTGGTTCACCGGCTGCGCGGACGCGACAATCAGGCGGCTGAGAAAGCCGTCCATGTCTAGCAATCGCTGCGCCGTGCCAACATCTGTCAGGATCACTCCCGGGGCGACGTCAGGTGACGGCACGAGCGTGACGTTGTAGTCACTGAGCCGGTCCAACGTGTCTTGCGTGGCGAAGAACACCCCACCTGTCAGCACATCGACGGTCAACTCTCCGTCGCTCAGATCAACGGGGCCAAGGCCGTTTGGCGCAGTCAACGGATCGAGCCCGATGAGGCGCACACCGTCCAGCCGCCCCTCGACGACAGGGCTGACGAGCCATCCGGCGCGGCGCAATTTAATGTAGTCAGCCTGCTGTATCATGCCAGCGTCTGATGTCATTTGCGCGAACTGGCCTTCGCCGAGTGTTGCAGCTGCGGCGTCATAGCTCGCCCGTGCTTCGGCGTTTACCGCCTGCACACCAGACCAAAGCGCAGTTGCCAGTGACAGGCCAACAACCAATGTGAACAGCTGCATCGGGTTGCGCCACCAATGTGACAACAGCGCGTGCAACCCAGCACGGGTCATGCGACGCGGCCGGCCCGAAGGTGCAACCGCCGGCCCATGCGCGCCGCAAGGCGTTCGGAATGTGTGACCATCAACAGCGCAGCATTTGTTTCCGCGACCAGCGTTAACATCAAGTCCAACACCGTGTCGGCGGTGGTTTCATCCAGATTGCCCGTCGGTTCGTCGGCCAGCACAAGCGCTGGACGCGCGGCCAACGTACGCGCAATCGCCACCCGTTGCTGCTGCCCACCCGACAGTTGTTCGGGATATTTCGCCATGTGATCGGCCAGCCCCATGCGGGTGGTCAAATCGCGGGTCCAATCGGCATCTTCAACGCCCGCAAGCCGCGCCTGAAACGCGATGTTTGACGCGACCGTAAGGGACGGGATCAAGTTGAATTGCTGAAAGATAACGCCAACTTTGTCGCGCCTCACGGCAGCGCGGGAGGCGTCATCAAGTGCGCCAATGTCGACTCCATCAATCGCCACATGACCACTATCAGGTTGGTCGAGCCCGCCGACAAGGTGCAAAAGCGTGCTCTTGCCAGACCCGGATTCCCCAGTCAGCGCAAGGGTTTCACCCCTGTCCATCGCCATGCTGATCCCGTTGAGGATCGCCACGGCACCGTCTGGGCCAGGGTAACTTTTGATAAGATCTGTGACGCGCAACAACATGGGTACATCTATTCCAGCAAGGGGCGGACGCGGCAAGGGACGGCGCGACGATTGTCTTAAATGCCGCGGATGAACGAGCTGTGGCTTCGCGTTTTGGAACAGGTTAACCCATCATCACAGACCGCGCCGCGACGTCAGACTTGGTGGATCAGCGCGGGTCGTTAGAGTGTGGTTAACATTTCAAAGGAGCGCACCATGTCCGACATCGTCATTCTATCAGGGGCCAGAACCGCAATTGGTGCTTTTGGCGGCAGCCTTGCAGGAAGCCCACCGATTGATCTGGCCGCAACAGTCAGCAAAGCGGCGCTGGAACGTGGTGGCGTTGATCCGGCACAGATCGGTCATGTGACGTTCGGACATGTCATCAATACCGAACCGCGCGACATGTATCTTAGCCGCGTGGCGGCCATGGATGCAGGCGTTCCAGACAGTGTTCCGGCGATGAACGTGAACCGTTTGTGCGGATCTGGCGTGCAGGCGATTATATCAGTTATTCAATCACTTATGTTGGGGGATGCAAGTTTTGGCCTTGCCGGTGGTGCCGAAAATATGAGCCGCGCACCCTACATTTTACCCGACGCGCGGTGGGGCGCGAAGATGGGCGATATCGCTGGGCGTGATATGATGCTGGGCGCTTTGAATTGTCCGTTCGGGACTGGACATATGGGGGTTACGGCGGAAAACGTTGCGGCGGAACACGGGATCACCCGCGCCGCGCAGGACGCCTTTGCGATGCAATCCCAAGACCGCGCAGCGGCGGCGATTGACGCGGGGTATTTCGACGAACAGATCGTCCCTATTGAGGTAAAGCAGCGGCGGGAAACTGTTTTATTTAAACGTGATGAACATCCCAAGGCGACCACGATTGACGCCCTGTCAGGACTGCGCACCGTTTTCCAGAAAGACGGCACCGTCACGGCGGGCAACGCATCAGGCATCAACGACGGTGCGGCGGCGGTGGTTTTGGCGACGGCTGAGGCGGCTGAAAAGGCGGGTTTGACGCCGAAATTCCGCGTTTTGGGTTATGCCCATGCAGGCGTGCGGCCTGAGGTCATGGGCATTGGACCCGTGCCAGCGGTGCAAAAATTATTAGCGAAAACAGGGCTTTGTGCCAATGATTTCGATGTGATTGAAAGCAATGAAGCCTTCGCGTCGCAGGCTTTGGCGGTTTCAAAGGAATTGGGGTTTGATGGCGCGCGCGTGAACCCGAACGGCGGCGCAATTGCGCTGGGCCATCCGGTTGGCGCAACGGGTGCGATCCTGACCGTCAAGGCGATGTATGAGCTTGAAAGAACAGGCAAAAAACGCGCGCTGATCACGATGTGTATCGGTGGTGGTCAGGGTATCGCGCTGGCAATCGAGCGGATTTAACCTGCCTTCGGATCGGGGTAATCGCGCAGGAAAACGGGGCGATTTTCGGTCGATAGGTCGGGATCAAAGACATAACCGCCTGACGTGAATTCGTTAACGCCTTGATGAGTCGTGACGCGGTGTTCGATGATGTGGCGGGCCATGGCACCACGGGCGCGTTTGGCGAAAAAGCTGACGATGCGTGGGCGGTCGTCTTTGACTTCCATAAAGACGGGCGTGATGACGTTTAATTTCAAGGCTTTAGTGTCTGCTGCGCCGAAGTATTCTTGTGACGCACAGTTGACCAACGTGTCCGTGCCCATCGCGTCCGCCTGCGTGTTCAACGCTTCGGAAATCGTGGTGCCCCAATAGTCGTACAGCGATTTTCCGCGTCGGGTTTTCAGGCGACTGCCCATCTCAAGACGGTAGGGTTGGATGGCGTCCAGCGGGCGCAAAAGCCCGTAAAGACCGGACAGAATCCGCAGGTGATCTTGGCCATAAGCCATGTCATCATCGCTGAGCGTTTTCGCCTCAAGCCCTTGATAGGTATCACCATTAAACGCAAGAGCGGCGGGTTTGATGCGATCTGCGGACGGTGCATCCTGAAACGCTTTGAAACGGTCACGGTTAAGGCGCGCCAGATCATCAGAGATCGACATCAGGGTCTTGAGGGCGCCCAAAGTCAGGTTGCGTGACGTCTTGGCCAGCCGGATTGCATCGTCTTGGAACGCAGGCTGCGTCCCTGCAATTTCAACTGGGGCCCAGTCGAGCGATTTTGCAGGCGAAATGACGGTCAGCATAGGTGTTTTCCCCTGTGTGCGTGGCGGTTGGGCATTGAGATAAGGTAAATCAGGTGTGAAGCAAATTTAACCAGTGTTACCGATCTGGTAACTGACACAACCTGTACACAGGCTGTACACAACCTGTGCAGCAGCGTGTGCATTTCGGCGCGATCAGGCATCGCGCAAAATGTCGAGGAACGCCGCGCCAAAACGATCTGCTGCGCGGTCCCCCAATAGGCGGGTGATCGCGGCTTCGTCGCGGGGTTTTTGCGACGCGACTTTCGCAAGTTGGGACGCAGAACAGGACATGGGTTTGTCAGTGCCAGACGGTCCGCGCGACAGGGACGCCTGCGTTTCGAGCAGACGATCATAGATTGAGCCCTCATTGCGTCCGGCGAGTTTTTGGCGTTGCGGGTGCTGCGCTGCTGCTTCGCCGTTTATCACCTCAAGGAATGCCGCGCCGTAACTGTCGAGCTTTTTGGTGCCGACACCACCGATGCGGGCCATATCATCAAGGCTTTTGGGGCGTTTTTCAGCCATCTCGATCAGGGTCTTGTCGTTGAAAACGATATAGGCGGGGCCGCCGAGTTGTTCCGCGAAGGCGCGGCGTTTGGCCTTGAGTGCGGACAAAAGTGGCGCGTCTTCTTCAGATACCATCTGTTTGACCCTGGGGCCGGATTTCGCGGATTTGATGGTGTCACGGCGCAGATCAATCGTCGCTTCGTCGCGCAAAATAGGGCGGGCTTTTGGTGTCATGCGCAACGCGCCGTGACGTTCGGCGTCAGGGCGCATCAGATCGTGACCCATTATTTGCCGGAAAATCGCCTGCCATTGGACGCGGGAATATTCTTTACCGACACCAAAGGTTGGCAGCTGGTCATGACTGCGTTGCGCGACTTTTTCAGTCATGTTGCCCAGCAGAATGTCGATCAGGTGGCCAGCGCCAAAGCGTTCATCGGTGCGCAATGCAGCTGACAGCGCCATGCGCACAGGGGTCGTGCCGTCAAACACGTCGGCGGGTTTGTCGCAAAGATCGCAGTTGCCGCAGGGTGCGGGGTCTTCGCCGAAATAGGACAGCAGATTTTGGCGGCGGCAGTGCAAGGCTTCGGCGAGGCCAAGCAGCGCGTTCAGGCGGCCATGATCGGCGGCGCGGCGTTCGGGGGGGGCCAAGCCTTCGTCGATTTGCTGGCGGCGATAGCGGATGTCGTCGGGGCCGAACAACGTGAGGGTTTCGGCGGGGGCACCGTCGCGGCCAGCGCGGCCAATTTCCTGATAATAGCTTTCAATGGATTTCGGCAGGTCGGCGTGGGCGACCCAGCGGATGTCGGGTTTGTCGATGCCCATGCCGAACGCAATGGTGGCACAAACGATCAGCCCGTCTTCTTGTTGGAAACGGCGTTCGACATTGCGGCGATCATCGGCGTCCATGCCGCCATGGTAGTGGCAGGCGGAATGGCGGGACTCCGTCAGGGCTTTGGCGAGGGTTTCAGTTTTTGCACGGGTGCCGCAATAGACGATGCCAGCCTGTTCTTTACGGGCATTGGCAAAGTTGATGATCTGGGCGCGCGGCCCGTCTTTCGCGGCGAAGGCGAGGTGGATGTTAGGACGATCAAAGCCCTGCAAGAAGATCGTTGGTGCATGGCCGTCAAACAGTTTTTCCACGATTTCAACGCGGGTTTCTTCGTCCGCGGTGGCGGTGAACGCGGCGAGCGGCACGTCGAGGTCGCGGCGCAGATCACCGATGCGCAGATAATCAGGGCGGAAATCGTGACCCCATTGGGACACACAGTGGGCTTCGTCAACGGCGATCATGCTGACCCCCGCTTGGCGCAGCATCCGCTGTGCGCCGTTAGAGGCGAGGCGTTCCGGCGCCATGTAAAGCAATTTCAGGGTGCCGTTTTCGAGGTTGCGCCAAACCTCGTCAGTTTCTTCTTCGGTGTTGCCGGAGGTAAGCGCGCCCGCGACGACACCCGCTTCTTTGAGGCCGCGCACTTGGTCACGCATCAACGCGATGAGGGGGGAAATGACGACGGTAACGCCGTCACGCACCAGTGCAGGCAGTTGAAAACACAGGGATTTGCCGCCGCCGGTGGGCATGATGGCGAGGGTGTTTTTACCGTCGGTCACGGCCTCAACGATCTCTTGTTGGCCCGGACGGAAACCGTCAAAGCCGAAAACGTCGCGGAGAAGCGTGGCAGCGCTCATGCTCGTAACCCTGTTTTTGGTGTGCCCGATTGGGGGCAAAGAATCACAGGGGGACGCCTAGGGCAAGCCTTAGACGAAGGAACCGGCGTTATTATAAAGGACGATTCGGATGGCCTGAATTGCAAGCAATGCGACCAGTGGTGCAAGGTCGATGCCGCCCATTTGCGGCATGATGCGGCGGATCGGGCCATAGATCGGTTCCAGCAGGCGGCTGAGCCCGTACCAGATTTGCGCCACGAACTGCTGGCGAATGTTGAGAACCTGAAACTGGATCAACCACGACATGATGAAATGCGCGATAATGAAGAAGCGGACAATATCGAGGATCATCATCAAGATTTGGAAAAGCGATTGCATAGAGCGTTCCTAGTTTTGGGCATTCGGTCAATTGCAGGAGAGGTAAGCACGCAAGCGTAAAAGGGCAATGGCTTTCCGTGGGGTAACGGATTGACGTTAACGTCAATTGATCGCCTTAAGGGTGCATGTACCCATTTTTACGCCTCGGCCTGAACCTGTTTTCAGCGCGCAAATTGCCACCCATGAACGTGCTGGATTTGCACGTGAGCCAGCATCGCTGTCGGCTGGTCGATTGCGATATCTTTTTGGAAATGAACAACGGCCGTATTTTGACGTTGTATGAAATGGGGCGGTTTCAGGCGGCTGTGCGTATGGGGCTTTGGGCGCTGTTGAAGAAAAAGCGCTGGGGGCTGACGGTGGCGGGCACGTCGATCCGGTATCGCCGCCGGATTGCACCGCTTGAGAAGTATGAAATCCGCACCAAAATCGCCACGTGGGACGATCGGTTCGTCTACATCGAACAGGGCATGTTCAAGATGTCGGGCGAATGTGCCAGCCATGTTTTGTTTCGCACAGCCGTGGTCGCAAAGGGCCGCGCGGTTCCGACTGATGTGTTGATTGAGGCGATGGGAGTTACCGATCCGCGCCCCGAACCTGCCGATTGGGTGCGCAACTGGATCGACGCGGAGGCGACACGGCCTTGGCCACCAAAAATGGACCCACCAAAATTGGGGCAACCAAATTTGGACTCATGGACTCCGGTCGAACCCTAAACCGTTGCTAGTTTGTCGCTTTGACTGTCTTATCGCGAAAAGCGAACAGGGGACGGGTTCATGGCGGCAGTATCTAAGAGACGTATTTGGGGTTGGATGGCGTTTGATTGGGCCAGTCAGCCATTTTATACACTGGGTTTGACGTTTATTTTTGGCCCGTATTTCGCGGCTGTTGCGGCGGAATATTATCTGAGCTCTGGACTGGATATTGATACTGCGAACGCACGCGCGCAGGGCATTTGGTCGGGCGGTCAGACGGTTGCGGGTTTGATTATCGCATTTTCCGCGCCGTTTCTTGGGGCCTTTGCTGACAATTCAGGGCGAAAAATGCCGTGGATTGCGTTCTTTTCCGTAATCTATGTGATTGCTATGACGATGCTGTGGGGGCTGACACCAGATGGTGGAAACCTGATCTGGATGTTGGTGATTTTCTATGTTGGCTTTATTGCCGCTGAATCGGCGCTGAATTTTACCAATGCGATCCTGCCCAGCCTTGGCACCAAAGAACAAATTGGCCGCATCAGCGGATCGGGTGCTGCGTTCGGATATTGGGGCGGCGTGACAGCGCTGTTTGTGATGTTGCTGTTGCTGGCCGAAAACGATCAGGGCGTGACATTGTTGGGCAATCCGCCCCTGTTCGGGTTGGACCCAGACATGCGCGAAGGCACGCGATCTGTCGGGCCGATGATTGCGATATGGTTCGCGATATTTATGATCCCGTTTTTCCTGTGGGTGCGTGACGATCCGAAACTCGGCGGAAAACCGACCAATTTGGGGTCTGTTGCGGGTGAGCTATGGGCAACGATCAAGTCGGTGAAGGACCGTAAAAGTCTGCTAAATTTCCTGATCGGGTCGATGTTTTACCGCGACGCGTTGAACGCGCTTTATGCTTTTGGCGGAGTCTACGCGGCCTTGGTTTTGGACTGGTCAACGATCTATATCGGCGTGTTCGGGATCGTCGCGGCGATTGCGGCGGCGATCACCACATGGCTGGCGGGACTGGCGGACCAAAGGTTTGGTCCAAAGCCCGTGATCCGCGTGTCCGTTTGGGCGCTGATCATCGTTAGTATCATCATTGTTGGCATGTCGCGTGAGGCAATGTTTGGCGTTCCTTTGGCCGAAGGATCATCTATTCCGGATATCGTCTTCTATGTCTGCGGCGCGGTGATCGGTGGCGCAGGCGGTGCTGTTTATTCGGCCAGCCGATCGATGATGGTGCGCCACACGCACCCTGAACGCCCCGCAGAAGCGTTCGGGTTGTTCGCGCTATCGGGTAAGGCCACGGCGTTCTTGGCCCCTGCGTTCATCACGCTATTCACCTATCTGACCAACAACAACCAGCTCGGCTTTTTGCCTGTGATCTTTCTTTTCTTGGCAGGGTTATTTCTGCTACGATGGGTTAAGCCACAAGGAGATCACGACGAATGGTCGGCATAGTCAGAACGAGTATTTTGGTCGCAGCATTGGCGTTGACCGCCAGTTGCCGCAACACGGACGTTAGCCAAGCAGCCCCTGCTGCGGCAGTCATTTCAACGCAGAACGCAGGCGACAATCGCGTCGCAAAAGAGGTGTTCGGATACATTCCCGCGGCATCAAACCAGAGATCCGAGGCGTTCGGTGGATATGCGCGTGGATGTCAGGCAGGCGCTGTACAATTGCCGGAAACCGGTGCGACATGGCAGGCGATGCGTCTGTCGCGCAACCGCAATTGGGCGCAACCTGAGACGGTCGATTTCATTCAGGACCTAAGCCGCTTTGCCGCGACGATGAACGGTTGGGACGGGATTTATGTCGGCGACATGAGCCAGCCGCGTGGCGGGCCGATGTTGACGGGCCATGCGTCGCATCAAACAGGGCTGGACGCCGATATCTGGATGTTACCGCCCAACCGGTTGAACCTGAACCGTCAGGAACGTGAAGACCTGTCTTCTATTTCCATGCGCCGTGATCGCGGTGCGTTTACCAATTCGAGCTGGACCGAGCAACACATGCAACTGCTGCGCGCGGCGGCCAGTGACCCGCGCACGGCACGGATTTTCGTGTTCCCCGGTGCGAAGGTTGCGATGTGCAATTGGGAAACCGGTGATCGCGCGTGGTTGAATAGAATTCGGCCATGGTACGGACATCATTACCATTTTCACGTGCGACTGCGGTGCCCTGACGGGGGTACAGGATGCGAGGATCAAGCGCCTCCGCCCGCTGGTGACGGATGTGCAGATGCGCAAAATTGGGTGAATGACATTCTAAACCCACCACCCCCGACGCCCGCTGATCCCAACGCAACGCCACGCGCACCGCGGGGTCCGTTGACCATGGCGCGCTTACCCGGACAGTGTTTGGCGGTCGCCCAAAGCGAGTGACGAAACGGATCCATTGACAAGCGGGACGCCGCGCCGCATTAGGTCGGCGTCCTTTATTCTGAAGGGCCAAGTGTCCGACTACCTTGTCAAAACGGATTGATATTATGACCCGAATTCTTCCTGGCGTGTTCGCCATGGCCATCGTCGTGGTGGCATCTAACATCCTTGTGCAGTTCCTGATCCTTGACGGATTGCTGACATGGGGTGCGTTTACCTACCCTCTTGCGTTTCTTGTCACCGACGTGATGAACCGCGTTTATGGCGCAGCTACAGCGCGGCGTGTTGTTTTCATTGGCTTTATTGTCGGTGTGGTTTGTTCGCTGATTGGCAGCCAGATCATGATCCAAGGCGACGGATTTGAATTTCCTGCCGTGGCGCTTCGTGTGGCGATTGGGTCCGCGACGGCGTTCTTGGTGGCGCAATTGATCGACGTGGCGATCTTTCAACGGCTGCGTGACGGGGCGTGGTGGCGCGCGCCTTTGGCATCGACATTGATCGGATCGACGATCGACACGGCGCTGTTTTTCACCATTGCGTTCAGTGGGTTGATTTCATTTGGCGCCAATGCCGATGCGGAGATTTCATGGGCATGGGACGTGGTGCCATTCTTACTGACTGGACCTGACGCGCCGCTTTGGGTTTCACTGGCCGTGGCAGACTGGGGCGTGAAGCTTTCGATCGCCCTGCTCGCCCTGCTTCCATTCCGCCTAATTGTTGGGCGAATGACACAGTCCAACTAGGGTTAGTCATTTTTCTTTTGGAGATTACCACAACTTGTGGTTTCCTATCCTTAACAGAAACAAACGGAAGGAGGTGATCCAGTGTCTAGAAAGATAGTGGAGACGTGTGACGGGACAACTATGGGGGGCCGTGTCTAGGGCAAACCTTGGATGCGAATGACCATAGGTGAGACCGCGCTTTTCGTTGGCGCGCAACTTGGTCCGAAACCTGCGTAGCATTTTTCGGATTGCGCTCTAACCGGCCACACCTCCTGAACTTTCGAAGGGCCGCCTTGCCATGCAGGGCGGCCCTTTTCCGTTGAAACCAGTCGAATTTGTACAAAATTCAAACAGGGGTTTGTCTGGTTTGTACAAAAGTGGGATGGTGCGAAATGGGACTTCGCATTAACGATTCAATCGAAATTGAGGACTGGGAGTTGACCGAGCAATTCGTGCGCGCGTCCGGCCCCGGCGGGCAGAACGTCAACAAGGTTTCAACAGCGGTCGAGCTGCGATTCGAGGCGGCACGATCGCCCGCACTGACCGGTCCTGTAAAGACGCGACTGAAACGGCTGGCGGGGCGCAAATGGACGGGCGACGGTGCGGTAATTTTGTTCGTGCAGGACACGCGGTCACAGGCGCGCAACCGCGAGATTGCGCGCGAGCGGCTGGCGGACATGATACGGGCAGCACTGTTTGTGCCCAAACGACGGGTGAAGACGCGGGTGTCGATGAACCAGAAACGCAAGCGCGTGGATGCAAAAAAGCAGCGCGGCGAGGTCAAGAGCCTGCGGGGGAAGATCGTGGATTGATCCACCCCCGCGTGGCGGATCAGGACGATGATAGGTAGGTCAGGAACATCGAGGTGTAAAAGTAGCTCGTGTCAGACAGTGTCCCGATCGGACGCATAAATACCAACACGAATCCGTCAGCCGGAACCTCGTAGTTGCCCAGATCGACGGTAACGCGATTGAAACCATTGGCGGCGGTTGCATTGTCAACGGACCCGACAAGCGTGCGCGTTACGCCTCCATCAGATGTCCAGCCAGCGCCCCATGGACCTGTTTGGAAATAGACGCGCAAATCATATCCCGTTGTTTCGGTCGAGCTTGACCGCAGCGCGACCTCTAACGTCTTGAGGCAGCTGTTTTGGGACACCAAGGCCGACATATTTTCCCATGACACCGCAGGCTCTGTGCCAGTTCCGCCATTGTCGAACACGTTTTCGGTTTGGGCGCCGTATGCCGAGTTGTGCGTGACCCAGCGATTGTCCGTATAACAATAAAAGCGGCCACCAACATCAACGCGGCACGGAACCTGTGCGCCGGACGGAAATTCCGCACGACCTGTGGTGCCATCAAAGGTCAGGGCCGTGTTCCAGGAAATCGAGTCGGGGCTGACTTTTATCGAGAAATCATCCCCCCCTGCTGTGCCCATTTCTGCGCGGCCCGAATAGCCGGTTTGAAACAGAAGGCTCGCCGTATCGGTTGATGCGTCTTTGTTGACGACAACGCGGTGATCACTGCCGTCATGGGATAGAAGCGTCGCATCCGCAGAGACTGCAAGTCGGTTCACATCGTCCGCTGTGGTGTTAATACCAACGCTGCCCACGTTCTGAAGCGCCGATGCGTCAATTGCGGACCCGACCCATTCCAAGCCGTTAAAAATAAGCGTCGTACCTTCTGCGCGAACCACAGCTTGCCACCCGTTTTGGGGCGCGTAGAACGCCCAAGCCGCGTCCTCGTAAACGGCGATGGATCCGTCTTGTCCGGTCCAGACACCGCTGGCGTTTGCGGCCACGATGTGACGGTCACCGCTGTTGGGAGTCGCAGGCGGCGCGGTTTGATCACGATCTTCAACGGACAGTTGAACCAGCGCATCCAGAACACGGAGCGCTTCGTTGTGGGTGACGTGTTTTTGGGCCTGGGCGGGTTGAATATAAGGCAAACCGAGGATGTGGGATGTGTCAGACATGATGGCTCCTGAAAGGGGACGAATGCAACGTCGGACCTTAGGCAGGAGGCGTTATCAAGATTTGAAGGCAGCGTTCGGTGCAGATGGGTTTTGCGCAACGGCGGTGGGCGCGTCGATCTTAAACCACAACCTGCAACCGTTCCTGTTCACCGACCCCAAACACCCGTTTATAGCGTTCGATTTCCTCAATTGGTCCCATGGCTTTGTTGGGATTATCGCTGAGTTTAACAGTTGGTTGACCGTTGGCTGATACGGCTTTGCAGACGAGGGAGAACGGGGCGAGGGTGTCGCCGGGAGTGAGGCCTTTGAAGTCGTTGGTGAGCATGGTGCCCCAACCGAATGATACGCGGGTGCGGCCCTGAAATTGTTTGTGGAGGTCTACGATTTTATCGACGTCGAGCCCGTCGCTGAAGATCACCAGTTTGTCGCGCGGGTCTTCACCGCGGGCTTTCCACCAGTTGATTGCGGTTTCCGCGCCTGTTGCGGGGTCGCCGCTGTCAACGCGGATGCCTGTCCAGCCGGCTAGCCAGTCGGGGGCATTGTCGAGGAAACCTTGTGTGCCGTAGGTGTCGGGCAAGATGATGCGCAGGTTGCCGTCGTGTTCGTCTTGCCAGTCCGACAAGACGTCGTAGGGCGCGCGGGCGAGTGTCGCGTCGTCTTTGGCCAGTGCGGAATAGACCATGGGCAGTTCGTGGGCGTTGGTTCCGATGGCGGCGAGATCGCGGTTTTTGGCGATCAGGCAGTTGGAGGTACCAGTGAAGTTATCGCCCAAGCCCTCGCGCATGGCCTGAACCGCCCAGTCCTGCCACAGGAAGCTATGGCGGCGGCGGGTGCCGAAATCGGCAACGCGCAGGCCTTCGAGGGGTCGAAGTTTTTCGACCTTTTCCCAGAGTTTCGTCATGGCGCGGGCATAGAGGACTTCGAGTTCAAAGCGGCCCATGGTGCCGAGGACGGCGCGGCCGCGCAGTTCCATCAGGATGGATAGGGCGGGGATTTCCCAGAGCATGACTTCGGGCCAGCTGCCCTCGAACGTCAGTTCATATTGGCCGTCGCGTTTTTCGAGGTGGTAGGGCGGCAGGCGCAATTGTTCGAACCAATCCATGAATTCGGGGGAGAACATGGAACGTTTGCCGTAGAATGTGTTGCCGCGCATCCACGTGCTTTCGCCGCGTGACAGCGACAGGGAGCGGACGTGGTCAAGCTGTTCGCGCAGTTCGCCCTCGTCGATTTGATCGGCCAAGCGGATCGATTTGGACCGGTTTATCAGCGAGAACGTGACTTGGGTGTCGGGTTTGTTGCGAAACACCG
Source organism: Octadecabacter sp. (assembly GCA_017886375.1). Classification (GTDB taxonomy): domain Bacteria; phylum Pseudomonadota; class Alphaproteobacteria; order Rhodobacterales; family Rhodobacteraceae; genus Octadecabacter. The sequence continues at coordinate 3,589 of JAGGNB010000049.1, read as the reverse complement.
ACTGGCACATCAACAGTTTATAGAAATCCGTGTCGATGAGGGAGCGGACGATCGGGTCGATCTTCCATTTGTGGTTCCAGACGCGGGTTGCGATGTCGACCATTGGTAGGCTCCAAATTCTGTTGCGCCCGTTAGAGCAAAGCGGGCGGCGCGGGTAAAGGGATGATAAGATGGGGATGCGGCGCGTGATTGCGGCAGTTTTGCACGCCAATGGGTTGGCCTGCGTGGGAGAGGATATTTGAACGCGGTCATTCGTAGCACTGACGTCGATGAAATCGTGACACCTGCGTGCGAGGCAAACATCAGATTGCGGGTGCGCTGGCGTTTAGGCGGGTAAAACCGCCGTTACGCGATTTTCACCCCAGCATTTTTCATCCCCTCGACCGCCGCAGCCAGTGATCCGTCAAAATCAATTGCGCGACACAAGTCCATGCGCACGGTCACGTCAAACCCGAGATTTGCCGCGTCCACTGCCGAGTAGTTGACGCAGAAGTCGGTGGCGAGGCCGACCAGTGTCAGCGTGTCGATGCCGCGCGTGCGCAGATAGCCTTCTAATCCGGTTGGGGTTTGGTGATCATTCTCGAAGAACGCAGAATAGCTGTCGATTTTCGCATTGTAGCCTTTGCGGATCAGCATGTCGGCGTGATCGACGTTCAGATCTTGGTGAAATTGCGCGCCAGACGTGCCGATGATGCAATGATCAGGCCACAGGACTTGGGCGCCGTAGGGCATTTGGACAACGCTCATCGGGTCGGCGTCGTGGGACGTTGCGAAGGATGAATGGCCAGCTGGGTGCCAGTCTTGCGTCAGGATCACCGCATCGAAATCGGGCATAAGGGCGTTGATGCCTTTGACAATCTCGTCGCCATTGGTGACGGCAAGCGCACCATTCGGGCAGAAGTCGTTCTGGACGTCGATAACGAGGAGGGCGTGGGTCATGGTAGGGCCTTTCTGGTGTGCGCGGTGTTAGGGTAACGCTTGATGCGATCCATGCAACGGCGTAGTGGGTCGCCCATGTATACTGTCGCCGCTCTTTATCATTTCACCGCATTTGACGACCCTGTTGCATTGAAGGGGCCACTTTTGGCTGTCTGCACTGCGGGTGATGTCATGGGGACGTTGCTGTTGGCGCCCGAGGGAATCAATGGCACGATTGCTGGACCGCGTGCCGGCGTCGAGGCGGCGTTGCGCCATATTCGTGGGTTGCCGGGGTGCGACGGGCTTGAGTGGAAAGAGAGCGCGGCGAGTGTCGCACCTTTCAACCGCATGAAGGTGCGCATCAAACGTGAAATTGTGACCATGGGGCAGCCGGATGTGGACCCAACGGCGAGCGTTGGGCGTTATGTGACGGCCACTGATTGGAACGAATTAATCGCGTCACCGGATGTGGCGGTGATTGATACACGCAACGATTATGAAGTCGCAATTGGCACGTTTGACGGTGCGATTGACCCGATGACCCGCAGCTTTGGCGAGTTTCCAGCGTGGTGGGAAGCCAACAAGGACCGGTTTCACAACAAGCGGATTGCGATGTTCTGCACCGGCGGTATTCGCTGCGAAAAATCGACGAATTATCTGATCGGTCAGGGTGTTGAGGACGTGTATCACCTGAAGGGTGGTATCCTGAAATACCTCGAAGATGTGCCGGCGAATGAGAGTACATGGGACGGGTCATGTTTTGTGTTTGATGCGCGAGTGTCAGTCGGACACGGGCTGGAAGAGGGTCCACATATTTTGTGTTATGCCTGCCGTCGGCCGTTGCTGCCCGATGACCGCGCACTGCCTGATTATGAAGAAGGGGTGTCATGCCACCAATGCGCCGGTGAGACCACCGAGCATGACAAAGAGCGGTTTCGTGAGCGGCAAAAGCAGATTGCATTGGCCAAGGCGCGCGGCGAAATGCACATCGGTCCAGCTGCCGGGTGAGGTGAGCGAACCTTGCGCGACTCAGCGTTTTGGGCGTTAAATGGTGCCTTCACACACTGGGAGGACTAAAAATGCCAAAATATTTGATGATTTACCATGGTGGCGGAATGCCTGAAACACCTGAGGAAGGCGCGAAAGCAATGGCTGCGTGGGATAGTTGGTATCAATCGATGGGCGCGGCGGTGGTCGATGGCGGGGCGCCAGTCGGGCAGTCGCACACTGTGAGTTCGGCGGGCCATGTGGACAACGGCGGCGCCAACCCTGTGTCAGGTTACACGATCGTTGAGGCCGACAATTACGTGACTGCCTGCAAACATGCGGCAGGCAATCCGATGGTTGTCGATGGCAGCGGATCAGTGGAAGTGGCCGAGTTCATTGATATGGGCTGAACAGGTCTTGGGCGAAACGTGACATGGTCAAAAAGGGCCTAGCCATTGGCGGGGATTTGGGGTGAAGTCGGCCCAAAGGAGACCGCCTATGATCACGCCTGCCCTGCTCACTGAGATCCGTGGAAAATTCGCCCATGTGGACACCTGCCCGTTCCAAGGATCGCGGGTGTTTTTCGAGAACGCAGGTGGGGCTTTGACGCTGAATGCGGCGGTAGAAACCTCCGCGAAGTTCGCAGCGATTCCGGACAACCAAGGGCGTGACAATCCGGCGGCGCACGCGCTGATGGACATCATTCGCGACAGTAAGGTGGCCGCGATGGACTGGCTCGGTGCGTCTGGCGGGCAGGTTTTTGTCGGCGAGAGCGGGACGGAATTGTTGTTCCGGTTGATCCGCACCGCAGTGGCTGGCACGTCCGGTGGGGTGCTTTTGGGATCGACTGTGGAACATCCGGCGTCGCGATCTGCTATGGCGCATTGGGCGGAAAAGTTGGATCGCGATTATCGGCTGGTGTCGCATGATGATGCGCTTGGTCTTGTGAGCGCTGACGCCTACGCTGCGGCGGTAACGCCTGACACCTGTGTTGCGACAATCCTGCACACCTCACCGGTGACGGGAATGGGCATGGATGTTGTTGCGATTTCTGCTGCGATCCGTGCAGTTGCGCCCGAGTGTTTCATCATTGTTGACGGAATCCAGCACGCGTCACACGGTCTGGTGGACCTTGTCGCGGCGGACGTGGATGGCTACGTGATCTCGCCGTACAAAGTCTTTTCGCGCCACGGATACGGGGTGGCATGGGTCAGTGACCGTTTGACCGCATTGGGGCCAGAACAGCTTGCAGGTGGGCCGACGGAAAGCTGGGAATTTGGGACGCGCGATACCGGCGCCTATGCGACATTTCATGATGTTGTCGATTATTTCGACTGGCTGGGCGGACAGGTCAGCGACGGCGAAACCCGGCGCGACCGGATTGAAGCGGCTGGTGTGGCGATCAAAGCCCATGAGAAAACGCTGACTGATGCGATGCTGCACGGGACGGGAAACCTGCGCGGATTGGCAGAAATGACAGGTGTGCATATTGTTGGCGGCATCGATAATCCGGCGCGTGAAGGGCTGGTGTGCTTCTGGGCAGACGGAGTTGCGGCGGCGGATATTGTCGCCGCGTTGAACGCGGAAGGTGTGCGGACCCACGTGCGCAAGGCCGATCACTACAGCGGGAATATCCTGACACCACTGGGCCAATCAGCGGCCGTGCGCGTGTCCATGTGCCACT
>JAGGNB010000005.1 GCA_017886375.1 Octadecabacter sp. | reverse complement strand
GTTCCGACGAAAAAGACGTCTACGGCAGTGGTTTGGGAATGCATATTTCGCGCCAAATTTTGTCTCAACATGGCGGCACAATTGGATATGTCAGCGAATTCGGCGTCGGTAGTCTGTTTACGATCACCCTGCCCGTCAACGCTATTCTTTCGGACACAACACTGACGCTTGCTTGAACCCGCTTAGACGGCAAGCAAGCGTCAGTTTCACGTAGATTAACCTAAGACGGTTGTCACCGCACGCAGGGTTGCCGCGACGACTGTGTCGGCCTCTTTGCGGGTCAGGCAGAACGGTGGTGCAAAGCCCAAGATGTCGCCTTGTGGCATAGCGCGCGCAATCACTTTGTCCTGCGCCAAAAGGGTGGCCGAAATTGTTGGGCCAACTTTGTCAGACGCATCAAAATAGGTCCGGCTGTCTTTGTCCTTCACAAACTCAACAGCGCACAACATTCCTTCGCCGCGCACGTCTCCAACATTGGGGTGGGCGGCCAGCGCCTCTCGCAATGATTGCTGCAAATATGCGCCAACGGTGCCCGCATTCTCAATCAGATTAAGATCATCAATCAGCTTGAGGTTCGCGACACCCGCCGCCGCCCCAATTGGATGGGCAGAATAGGTCCAGCCATGGCCGATCGCGCCATTCTCATCGGTTCCTTGTTCAAGCACTTTCCACATCTTTTCGGATATGATCGAACCAGACAGCGGCGCGTAGGCCGATGTTAGCCCTTTGGCGATGGTGATGATGTCGGGCTCCATCCCGTAGTGCTCTGATCCAAACATCGTCCCCAAACGGCCAAATCCAGTCACGACCTCGTCCGCGATAAGCAGGATGTCATGCTTTTTCAATACGGCTTGGATTGCGGCCCAGTAGCCTGTCGGCGGTGGCACGAGGCCTCCGGTGCCGAGCACGGGTTCGCCGATGAACGCCGCAATGGTGTCCGCACCCTCCTCCTCGATCTGCGCCTCCAACTTCGCCACGCAGTGTGCCACGAACTCGGCTTCGCTCTGATCCAGATCGTCACGCCGGAAATAATAGGGCGCTTCGGTATGGATGACCTGCGACAGCGGCAGATCAAATTTATTGTGGAACAACTCCAATCCGGTCAGTGACCCCGTCATAAGGCCCGACCCATGGTAGCCGCGCCAGCGCGAGATGATCTTTTTCTTTTCAGGGCGGCCAAGTATGTTGTTGTAATACCAGATTAATTTGATGTTGGTTTCATTTGCATCCGACCCGCTTTGGCCGAAATAGACCTTGGACATATTCGCAGGTGCGCGATCAAGGATCATCTTGGACAGCGTGATCGACGCCTCGGTGCCATGCCCGACGTAGGAGTGATAGTACGCCAACTCTCGCGCCTGATCCGCAATCGCTTCGGCGATTTCCTGACGGCCATAACCGACGTTTACGCAATAAAGACCCGCAAACGCGTCGAGCATTTTGGTGCCATCACGATCCTCAATATAGACGCCCGACGCCGTTTTGATCACCCGCGTTTGGGTTTCACCGCGTGCGTGTTGCGCCAGATGCGTGGACGGGTGGAAAAAGTTTTCACGATCCCACTGTGCCAGTGTGTCATTGGTCAGCATATCTTGTTTCTCCTCACGCCCAATCTCGGCAGACGTATTTAATTTCAGTGAATTCTTCCATGCCCATGCGGGCACCTTCGCGGCCTAGGCCGGATTGTTTGGTGCCGCCAAATGGAATTGGCGCACCTGTGACTTGGGCACGATTGACCGCCACCATACCAAATTGCAGAGCGCGGCTGACACGGTAAATGCGCCGTGGATCGTCGCTGTGCAGATAGGCCACCAGCCCGTATTCGGTGTCATTGGCACGGGCAACCACCTCGTCTTCGGTATCAAAAGCCGCAATCGCAGCAACTGGGCCAAAAGTTTCTTCCCGCAGGATCAAGGCATCCGCAGGCACATCCACAAGCACCGTCGGTTCATAAAACAGCGGTCCCAGTGGATGGCGCCTGCCGCCACATGCCAGCTTTGCACCCTTCGCCAGTGCATCCGCCACATGGGCTTCCTGCTTTTGCACGGCGCTCTCGTTCATCAGCGGTCCGATATCACAATCGTCCATGCCGACACCAATGGTCAGCGCCTTGGTTGCTGCAACGAAAGCCTTGCAGAAGCTGTCATAGATCGAACGTTGAACGAAAATGCGGTTCGCCCCAAGGCAGTCTTGCCCCGATGTTTCAAATTTTGCCTTCAGCGTCTCACCTAGGGCCGTCTTTAGATCTGCATCCTCGAAAACAAGGACCGGCGCATGGCCGCCCAGTTCCAACACCAATTTTTTCACCGTATCCGCCGATTGCCGGTACAACAGCCGCCCGATCTCGGTTGATCCGGTGAACGACAGCGCCCGCACACGGGTGTCCTTGGTCCATGGTTCGACAATTGTAGGCGCCTGCCCCGTCACCACGTTAAACACACCCGCTGGTATGCCGGCGCGTTCGGCAAGCTCAGCCAAGGCGAGCGCTGAAAACGGTGTTTCGCCCGACGGATGCGCAACAACCGTGCAGCCCACAGCCATGGCCGCAGCCGCCTTACGGGTGAGCATGGCACAGGGGAAGTTCCACGGCGTGATCAGGGCTGCCACGCCAACCGGCTCAAGCCAGACTTCGACCTCTGCCCCTTGCAGATGGCTGGTAACGCCTTCGATGTTCGGGCGCTTTGCCTCTTCTGCGTAGAATTCGATAAACGAGGCGGCATAGCCAATCTCACCGCGGGCTTGGGACAGGGGTTTGCCCTGCTCCAGCACCATAATCCGCGCGAGGTCTTCTTTGTGCGCAATCAGCAAATCAAACCAGCGCCGCAACAGAACAGACCGTTCTTGGGGCAGTAGGCCAGACCACGCAGCAAAGGCCTGCTGTGCGCCGTCAACCGCGCGCGTGGCGTCAGCCGCATCAAGCGATGCGACATCACCTAACAATTCGCCGTTCGCAGGATTTTTGACGCTGAACGTTTCACCCGACGCGGCCCCGCACCATTTTCCACTGATATACGAAAAACTGCGCACCAATGCTTTGTCTTGAATATCTTTGCGTGCGGACAGTGCTGTTTCGTTCATGGCCAACCCTTTCTTAGTTCCAAGACAGCATGCCATTTTGGAACAGACGAAGTGACCGAAGCCTGCAAAGTCCGCAGAAGATTCATCTGCAAAATGCGGGTTATTCGCTAGAAACTTGGAAACAGCAGATCAAGCGGCGGACCAGACCCGTTTTTGACCGGCTTGGTCACCACATAGGTCGAATACTGCGACAACCCGATGCGCGATTCCAACATCGCATCGATGAGCCGTTGATAGCTGTCGATGTCGCGTGTCACGACCTGCAAAAGATAGTCATAACCGCCGCCAAGCGCCCAGCAGGCGATGACCTCATCGTGGGTTTGCACAGCGGTCTCGAAGGCATGAAAGCTGGCGGCTGTGTGATCGGCAATCTGTGCTGCCACAAATACCGTGACATGGGGCCCGAGCTTTTTGAGGTTGATCTGCGCGTGGTACCCCTCGATGAGCCCTGCTTGTTCCAGCTTTTTCAGACGATCCCAGCACGGGGACGCCGACAGACCGACCCGATCTGCCAAGGCTGACTTGGTAATCCGCCCCTCTTTTGAAAGCACGCGCAAGATTTCCAGATCCCTTTGATCAAGCTGCACTGCCGCATCCTTTCAAGGTTAAGTCACAATGACGCCAACAACTGCGACGCAGTCACCAGACTTGATCAGCCCGTTGAAATGGCGCGTGATCACAATGCCGCTTCGTTTTGCCGTGTACTCGGTCGGGGCGACGCCAGTGCGATCCACAGGCCAGACCCGCGCCAGCACCTCGCCTTTTTCGACCATCGCACCCAGATCAACGACCGGTTCGTGCAGCCCGTCTGCCTCGCAGGTGGTAAAGCATTTGTCATCCGGCATGTCGAGCCTGACCGTCGGATCAAGCTGCATCTCGCCTTGCAAAATGCCAAAGTGAATCAGGACGTTGCGCAAACCCTTTTTGGCGATTGCATTGGATTTCGCGCTCGATGAACCGCCGCCCCCAAGCTCGGTTGAGACCAGAACTTTGCCCATGTCCTCGATTGCTGTGTCGTACATGCCGACACTGTCGATCTCCAGAAGCTGCACAGAATAGGGCGCGTTGAACGCCTCCATCGCGGCAAAACACGCAGCCTGATTGACTTTATCTTCAAGAATATGCGCCGCCGCAAACGGCACAAAATCAAGCGTTCGACCACCAGAATGAAAGTCCACCGCGACGTCTGCCATGGGCAATAATGTGCGCTGAAAATAATCCGCGATCTTTTCGGTCGGTGTGCCATCCGGTCGCCCTGGAAAAGTGCGGTTCATATTGCCTTTGTCGATTGGCGACGTGCGGGTGCCAGCGCGAAAGGCGGGGTAGTTGAACGCCGGCACGATGATCACACGCCCGCTCACATCCTGCGCTTTGAGCGTCAGAGCAAGGTCCTGCAGCGCAATCGGCCCTTCATATTCATCACCATGATTGGCCCCCGTCAAAAGTGCTGTCGGACCGGTGCCATTCTTGATCACCGCAATCGGGATCATGATCGCGCCCCACGCACTATCATCGCGGCTGTAAGGCAGTTTCAAAAAGCCATGATGAACGCCATCTTGGTCCAGCGGAATGTCTGCCGAAATCGGATTATTGATCATTGCATAGTCCTTCACCAACAATTTGCGTGGCACACGTGACAGACAGTAAAGGCCCGTCTGGCCCATACGGCAGCTTTGGGTGATCTCAAATCCCCAATCATCCATCCAAAGATCAGTCACGAAATGGAAATTTGTATCTTCTTTTAGACCGGAATTATCATCCGGTCGCAAGGACATGGTGCGCCCGCCCCTAAGGCGAAACTCAATCCAAGACCTATTTTTGCAGCAAAGCCGCTGCAAGTGGCCATAAATAGGACGGCACCTTCACGGCATGAAGCGCTTACTTTTTGACGAGACGTATGTTTGGCAATCTGGGCTCACTCTGCTTCGTCAAAGCGCGATTTTCTGCACGTGCGATGGCACGAGCGAAGGTTTTTCGGCTATGTTGAGACTTATTAAAGCTTGGCCGAATCGGGTTTCCGATGGCGACTTCTATATCTAACGGATCACTATTGTCATATTCAGTATTTCGTTCATCAAGAAAACTCTGAATTTCGGCCTCCATTTCAACGGAAGGTTCCATCAATGCCTTGTTCGAGACAACGAGGAAAGTGCCGTTCCCAGCATACGCCATCATATAGCCGTTTGTTTTAATGGAATCGCTAATTGCGTCCGCTACTTCGGTAAGCGCGTAGAGGAATTCGTCAGCCGACGCCTTTGCATAAATGGTTTCAATGTCATTGATCTTGACAGCTATCACCTGTGAACCGGCCAGACCGGCTCGCGACAATTGCGCCAGATAGTTCCGAAAAACGTCGTATCCAATGAGAGCGTCTATACCCTCAATCTGAACTTCTTCTGACAGACCAGACGGTTTCTTATGGGTAAGATCAGATTGAGTTTGATCCGTCCTTTTTCTGCCGACCATCGCTTCCGCCGCGCCCAATCGTGCGTCCAGTTCGACAATGTCAAAAGGTTTGGTCGCGTAGTCCGTGGCACCGGCAATGAAGGCACGATCAATATTGTCTCTATCAGTCATCGCAGTAAGCATGATGATCGGGGTCTTGCTGTAGGCAGGGATTGCACGGGCAAGACCACAAAGCTCGATCCCAGTCATGCCTGGCATGCTGATATCCAGTAAAAGACAATCGAATACCTCATCGCCCTTGTTCATCATTTCCAGCGCGATCTCGCCCGATGTTGCAGTTGAGATGTCCGTAAATCCGGCCCTTGAAACCATCATCTGCAGTAGCTCGAGAATGAATAAGTCGTCGTCAACAGCGAGAATTTTCATGGTTCCTCCTAGGCTGAATGATCCTAGATTAATGCATCTATTGGTGTGTTTATGTTTAATGTAGAAACTTGGCTGCGGTGGCGGTGGGTGGCCCCAGACGGGTGCGGGCCTCTTGCTTGTGATATTTTTTAGCTAAGCTAAAAATTGCTCTAAAAGGTATACTCAATTTATTTTCTACCGAGGGTTGGTGCCACCTGAACCTGCGCGACAGAGTCACGCCGAAAACCAATGACGGTCACTTTTCTCAAATCGCCGAGGCGGTAATTTCACGAACATTGTAGGTCCCTCCTACGACAATGATTAGTTAAACATTCTGGCTTTGGTGTGTCCGTTGTCGGGACTTTTTGGGACAGCAGCGAGATGCTCTCCTCGCCGCGCAGTCCCGCCAAAACAATGCGGATTTTTTCCTCCGCCGAATATGTCTGGCAGGTCTTGCGGCGGATGTTCTTGATCACCTTCTCGACGGCTTCTTTCAATGTATGCGGCTTCTTCGTCATCTCGATCTCTTAATCGATAAGATGAACCAGCAATCCTCCCTTCTTCAAATCCTCAAATCTGTCCAGCAAGTGCTGACGTCAGACATATGCATCGCCGGACATTCGCAACGGTGGTAATGGAGGCTAGGGTATCGCTGCGGAACTACCAGCTGCCCGCGGCGTGCCAATACTTGGTGTCAGTAGCTCCAGTTGACGATTGAGATGTGCCGCTCACGGCCCATAGGCTCGCGGCACCCATACGGCACCCACGTGATTAAGAGGCAACATCCTCGCGCAACTCGAAGTCGTATTATCCATTTAATATCAGAGTGTTAAATGGTGCCCAGGGGCGGAATCGAACCACCGACACGAGGATTTTCAATCCACTGCTCTACCCCTGAGCTACCCGGGCACGGGACGGGTTTTAACCCTTGGGTGGGGGCGTTTTAGGCGCGCTGTTCGGGACTGTCCAGACCCTTCTTACATTTCTGCCAAATCGCTTGCGTCAGTCAGGACGGACGCGGCAATTCTGGGTCCTCATCGGCCTTCTCAAGCGCGTCGATCAACTCATCCATGTCATCAGGATCCGTTGACGGAATGGCGTAGCCACCACCCAGCCATTTCGCCAAATCCACGTCGCCACAGCGCTTGGAACAGAACGGGCGGAACGCCGCAGTCGTCTCTTTGTCACAGATTGGACAGGCCATTACGCTAACCCCATCGGGATTGGCAGCCTTTCGCGTTTGCGCTGCAATTCAAAGTGGCCCAGCGGCGTCCAGCCGACCAACGCCGTATCAATACTGTCGGCGCGAAAGGCCGATCGCATTGCCGCCTCAACCTGTTTGCGCATCGTCTTTGGCATCGGCGCCATATCAATCACAATCTGCCCACCAAGCCCGCGCAGGCGCAACGCCCGCGGCAATACCCTGCACGCCGCCAAATTCGCCTTCAGGGAGGACGCAGGGGACGTGTCGCCGCCTGTGTTCACATCCACGGCGATCAAGGCGTGTGTGGGCTCGACGTACATGAACGCCGACGCCTCAAGCGCAACGCGCGGGCTTGCAATCGCCGCGATCTGGTCCAACACGCCGTGGTCTTCAAATCCACCATCGTCGGTGACGACCTGCGCCGCCTCGACCCATTCGCGCCACGCCAAACCATGCGGCCCATCGCCCTCGGTCAACATTTCGGCGACACCGTCCGTGTCAGCCATAATTGCGGCAGCCAAAGCGTCCATCGCCGCAATGTCTTCGCCAATGTCCTCCTCGCTTGCCGCCTCGCACGATGAGCGCAGGATCAAACCGAACCCGTCAGACACGCCCGCATCGTGCGCACAGGCCAACAGGCGTTCACGCACGTCGTCTTCTTTGATCTGACGGCTGACGTTGATGCCAGGCTTGCCCGGCGTCACAATCGCGTAGCGGCTTTTGAACAACACGCGATCGGTCACCGGAATGGCCTTGCCGTCGTCGGCATATCCCGTCACCTGCACCAAAATCGCCTGACCGGGTGCAAGCCCGCGGCCTTGGCGCAAGAACGCCGTGTCACCGTCGGGCAAGCGCAACATCATGCCGCCCTGCCCTTTTAGCGGACGATCACAGATCGCACGAAAAATCGCACCGGGACGCGGCGCGCCCTCATCGTCGATCATCAAGTCCTGCAGAATTCCATCAACCATAAGCGCGGCCGCTTCACGGCCCCCGACATGGTCCAGAACGATCATGCGTCCCTTCATAATTTTTCCTTCATGATTTCGGCTCCCCTTGGGACCAAAGCCCAATACCAGCCGATTGCAACACATTCGCCGTCTCCGCCAAGGGCAGTCCGACGACCGCCGAATACGACCCCGAGATCCACGGAATGAACGCGCTGGCCGGCCCCTGAATGGCATAACCACCCGCCTTGCCGCGCCAGTCATCCGATGCCAGATACCCGGCGATTTCAACGTCGCTCAACCGCTTCATCTTAACGTCCGTCACAACGTCCTTCACGCGGATGCCTTCCGGTGTCTTGATCGCAATGGCGGTGATAACTTTGTGGCGTCGCCCCGACATCAGCCGCAAAAACGCTTCCGCCTCAGCAACGTCCGCAGGCTTGCCCAGAATACGGCGACCCACAGCAACCGTGGTGTCCGCGCACAACACGACCTCATCAGCCGCACATACGGACGCTTGCGCCTTTTCATGCGCCATACGCCGCACATAATCGCGCGGCTTTTCTGCCTCTTTCGGGGCCTCATTGATATCAGGAGCGCGCACAGCATGTGGCGACAGCCCAAGCTGCGCCAAAAGCTCCAACCTGCGCGGGGAACCTGAGCCTAGAATGAGTTTAGGGTTCGACATGCACTTAACCTTTGGCCCGCGAGCGGCCGCAAATTGCCTTCGGCAAATCGCTTACCCGCTGCGCGAAACTTCGTTTCGCGCTATTTAAACCGATAATTGATCCGACCTTTGGTCAAATCATAGGGGGTCATCTCGACCTGTACCTTGTCGCCTGCCAGAACACGGATGCGGTTTTTCCGCATCTTGCCTGCCGTATGCGCGATGATCGTATGGCCGTTTTCCAGCTCGACCAGGAATGTCGCGTTCGGCAAGAGTTCTTTTACGACGCCTGGAAATTCGAGCAGTTCTTCCTTGGCCATGTTCTCTCCATCAAAAACGTCCGCAATTTTGCGGACAGGGCGTAAATGCGCTGGGGCGGAGGGATTTTCAAGGGCTAACTGACTCTTAACGCGTGCGGGCTTTTTAACGCAGGGCCAGCGCGGTCCGAAATTTTGTACAAACCATGCACCACGGGGGCAAAGTTTTGTACAAAACCGTCAATCTTCGCTATTTCCGGCGCCCCAACGGGCAATCAGGCGGCCATGGATCTGGTCGCGGGCCTGACGATACGATGCCAGACGGTCGTCGCGGCCTTCGCCCAAACCTGTCGGGTCCAAAATCGGCCAATACTCAACCTCCAAGTGGGCATGCCGCGTCAATTCCTGCGCGCGGCGCTGGCTGGCGGGCGACAAGGCGACGACCAAATCGAACGACGACAAATCATCCCCCCATTGCACCATTTCATCAAACGACCGGCTGCGATGGCGCGACAGCTCAATCCCCAATTCCATACACACGGACACCGCGAAACCATCAATATCAAGATCGGATTTCACGCCAGCGGATTGTAAGTAAACGCCTGTTCCATATAACTTTTTCGCCAGTCCTTCGGCCATGGGCGAGCGCACAGAATTGTGGTCGCAACAAAACAAAATGGACTGTGGCAAGCGATCCAAATCAGCCCCCGAAATGCAAAACACAGATGAGCGTGAACAGGCGTCGTGAGGTGTCATAATCGACGTCCGCCTTCCCCTCCAAGCGCTCTTGCAAGATGCGCGCGCCCTCATCATGGATGCCACGTCGCGCCATATCGATTGTCTCAATCTGGCTTGGGGCTGCGGTTTTGACCGCGTCAAAATAGCTCTCACAAATCAGAAAGTAGTCTTTGACGACTTGACGGAACGGGCCGAGAGACAAATGAAATTCACCCGCCGCTTCGCTTTTTTCTGTCGCGATTTCAAAGACTAATCGTTTTTGGCGAATTGACAGCCCCAACCGGTATGGCCCCGCTGGTGCCTCTTTTCCGTCGCGGGTCGGCAAGACAAATGAGTTGTCTTCTAACAGATCAAACATCGCAACTTTGCGTTCCTGTTCAATCTCGGGCGTCGGCGGCGGCAGCGCGCTGTCGTCCAGTTCAATGTGGATAATCTTCGCCAAAACCCTAGTCCCTATTCAACTTGTCGAGCCGCGCACGCACGCTCAACCCATGTGCTTGTAAACTTTCGGAAATGGCAAGCCGTTCGGCCGCTGGACCGATCGCCGCCAGTGCATCGGGCGACATTTTTGCAAGCGTCGTGCGCTTTAGAAAATCCATCACCGACAACCCACTAGAAAACCGCGCAGACCGCGCCGTCGGCAAAACATGGTTCGGCCCGCCAACGTAATCGCCGATGGCTTCTGGCGTCCACGCGCCAATAAATATCGCGCCTGCATGGGTGATTTTGTCCGCCATACCATCTGCATCCGCGACACAAATCTCCAAATGCTCTGGTGCAATTCTATCTGATAATTCAATAGCTTGCGTCATGTCCTTTACGGTAATGATCGCCCCGTAATCGCGCCAGCTTGGCGCCGCCACCGCGCGGCGTTCCAAGGTTTGCAACCGCGCCTCAACTGCACGTGCCACAGCCAGACCAAATGCCGCATCATCCGTGATCAGGATCGACTGCGCACTCTCGTCATGTTCGGCCTGTGACAGCAAATCCAGCGCGATCCAGTCTGGATCGTTGTCTTTATCGGCTATGACTAAAATTTCCGACGGCCCAGCGATCATATCGATCCCGACCTTGCCAAACACCCGCCGTTTCGCGGCCGCAACATAGGCATTTCCCGGGCCGGTAATCTTGTCCACGGGTGCAATCGTTTCGGTGCCATAAGCCAGTGCCGCCACCGCCTGCGCGCCGCCGATGCGGTAAATTTCATCCACGCCAGCGATGCGCGCCGCCATAAGAACAAGGGGGTTCACTATCCCGTCCGGCGTTGGCACAACCATGGCCAAACGTCCAACGCCCGCAACTTTCGCAGGCACCGCATTCATCAAAACGCTTGAAGGATAGGTCGCGATACCGCCCGGCACGTACAGTCCAGCCGCCGACACAGGCGTCCAGCGCCACCCAAGTGACGCGCCCACCTCGTCCGTCCAGAACGCATCTTCGGGCATCTGGCGCAGGTGATAATCCCTGATCCGCGTCGCGGCCAATTCGAGTGCGGCGCGGTCCTCGTCGCTGACTTGCGCGCAAAAGTGTTCAATCTCGGCCTTCGTGAACCGCAGGCCATCTGCGTCCAACTGCAACCGATCAAACTTCGCCGTCAATTCAAGCACAGCAGCATCACCGCGCGCGCGCACGTCCGCAATGATGCCCGCGACAACGGCGTCCACGTCCGGCGAATCCTCACGCTTAGCCCCAAGCAACGCTTGAAACGCGGCTTCAAAATCAATGTCGGAAGTATCTAAAAACTGTGGCATTTCAAACTCCTGCCGTCTGACGGGACCGTCTAGTCGTCGTGTCTTGGCATCGCCTTTGACGGTGCCACGTACGGTCGTGTCACGTCCTTCAGCACAATTTCCAGCGCTTCGACCTCAACACGGATAGCACCGTCCCCCGCCAGAGTCAGAACGACAAATCCGCCACCATCAGTCCCCGCCTCAAACGTCACGCTCAGGACCGATAGGACCATATCACCATCACGCGCATCAACACCGCTGGTCTGCACGCGCATCGCGTCCTCGATCACCAATACGGATTGAACCCGTTCATAAGCACGCTTTCGGGCCTCTGCTTTGTCAGCGTCTTCCCAGCGAAACCGGTTCAACAGCAACGCAAAGCGACGTGCCGTGCGATCCCATTTCATTTCGGTTCCCGGAAAAACGGCATCTTGCACAAGGCCGGACAGCACGGCCAGATCTTCGACATCCAGCGCTTTCAGACGCAAGGGCGCTTCGTTTCCGTCTTCAAAGGTTGCGTCGTGTGTCGAACTATTCATCGTCCTGCCACCCGCTCGATATCCGCACCGACGCGGCCCAGTTTTTCCGCAACATTCTCATAGCCGCGATCAAGGTGATAGACGCGGTTGACCTGCGTTTCGCCCTCCGCAGCCAACCCTGCGAGGATCAGCGACACCGACGCGCGAAGATCAGTCGCCATCACAGGCGCGCCCTTCATTTTATCAACACCCGTAACGGTCGCGGTGCCGCCATGGACTTCGATGTTTGCACCCATCCGCACCAATTCCGGCGCGTGCATAAAACGGTTCTCGAATATCTTTTCTTCCAGCACTGACGTTCCGTCGGCAAAGCACAGCATCGCCATCATCTGCGCCTGTAAATCAGTCGGAAAGCCCGGGAATGGTTCGGTTATGACGTCCACCGCACGGGGTCGATTGCCGTTCAACTTGACCTTCAGACCGGCCTTGGTTTCCTCAACAGTTACGCCAACGGCATCCAATTTCTCCGCGAATGCCGCGACTAAGTCCATTCGACCACCAAGACATTCAACTTCACCGCCAGCAATCACTGGCGCCAGCATATAGGTGCCGAGTTCGATGCGGTCCGTCACAACGGGATGCGTTGCGCCGTGCAAACGATCGACGCCCTGAATTGTTATCGTAGACGTGCCAGCACCATCAATCTGCGCGCCCATTTTTGTAAGGCAAGACGCCAGATCCACGATCTCGGGTTCGCGCGCAGCGTTATTGATAACTGTTGTTCCTTTGGCCAATGTCGCAGCCATCATGATGTTTTCAGTCGCACCAACGGATGCAAACGGGAAATCGATCACCGCGCCTTTCAGCTTGCCGCCATCCGCTTTGGCATGCAGATACCCATCCTTAAGGTCGATCTGCGCACCCATCTTCGTCAGACCGTCCGTATGAATATCCATCGGCCGCGCGCCAATGGCGCACCCGCCCGGCAGTGATACAATGGCATGGCCTTCGCGGGCCAGCAAAGGCCCCAAAACCAAATTCGACGCCCGCATCTTGCGCACGATATCATAATCCGCTGTCGTGTTGATCGACCCATGGCACGACATCGTCTGCACCTTGCCATCTTGGAGCGACGAAATCTCAGCGCCCAGCGATTCCAGCAACACCGTCATTGTTTTAATGTCGGACAAACGTGGCGTGTTGGTCAGCGTCAGCGGTTCATCGCTTAACAATGTGGCAGGCATCAACGCCAATGCTGCGTTCTTTGCACCCGCAATCTCAATCTGGCCTGACAGCGCTTTGCCGCCTCGTACAACGATGGAATCCATGCCTGTTATTCTTTCTGTTTTGGCGCAGTCGCACCGGGCTGTTTTGGCGCAGTCGCACCGGGATGTTGTGCGGCTTGATCGTCCGCTTGTTTTGTCGCCTTAGCACGCGCTTGCGCCTTACGCCGCCCAAGATTTTCTTTCAACGCGGCCTTTAGGCGATCTTCGCGTGATTGGGTCGTTTTGGGGTTCGATTTTCTGCTCATAACGCTTGTTACCCGATGCCGCAAAAACCGTCCAGAGAGGGCTTGCAGATCGCCCGTTTTGAGTCTACTTCCGCGCTCATCGGTCGCTGCTGTAGCTCACTGGCAGAGCACTCCCTTGGTAAGGGAGAGGTCGAGAGTTCGATTCTCTCCAGCAGCACCATTTTTCTTAAAAGTTTCCCTTATTTACAAAAATATAGAGACTTAGGGGTCACCTCAATCCCCCTTTGTGTGCCCTGCCCGTACTACGTGGGAACTTTTTGCGACCTATGAGCTTAACGAGCCGCAAGATCGGTAACCGAAGCGGTCCGGCAACGCTCCGCGCGACAAAAGCAGCCGTTCGCTGCAAATTCACCTATGTCGGCTTTGTGGAAAATTTGGTATTGAAGCGATTGATTTCTGAACGGCGGTGCCTGCAATTGGCTTGTTAGTGTCGTTCCGCGCCTCCATCACGAAAGACTTCGCCGTAGCACTGCTGGCACAAACCAACCTTACGCGAACTGCTCTTCGGCGCGTTAGGGTTGGTCTGAAATTTGAAAACGTAGATCGACGTTGCTCTGATACTTTGCGAAGTCAAACCATGTGCCTGTGCTGGCGTAATAGTTTGACAGGGCTGCAGCCAATTTCTCCATTTCGCTCCGTGTCCCCATATCCTCCGCAATCCAGTTTGGGTTAATCTCTGCCATCTCCCGGTATTGTATCACCTGTTGTGGGACCCTTGGATCTTGCAGCGTATCGACCATGAAACCCCTTACCTGACGCTGGTCATGCGTACTGAAGTCTGGTCGGGAAACTATCTCGACCATCTGCGGGCTATTTACATAAACGGTCGTTCCAACATGTTTGCCGCCGACGATTTTTTCGGTGGTAATAGGATCTCTAGAATTTAGGACGCGAAAGCCAACAGGCCGCGAGTGGTCCAATAGTCTGGGCACGATTGTGCGATCATCCGATGCCAGAGCCCGCAAATCGATTGGGATTAGGGCTGTGTCAAACTGTTGGGACTGCAGCATCGTCACTGTTAAAGCGCGGGCAAATTCGGCGTCGCCGACCCGCGGCGCGCTATATGTGACGAGTTTGATTGTCGACCATGGCCACGCGGCCATGCTGGACGGCATGTCGGGCCCTTGTCCTACAGGGCCATATCGATCCCCCATCATCATCGCGGAAACAAAAGTTTGGGCCAAAGCGCCGCCGAGACTGTGACCAGTCACATAAATGGAATCTGGCCGCGCGCCGCCTTGGTGTTCAGCTGCCCGCGACAAGCAATCCATCAAATTAGGCAAGATCGACCGCATGCTTTCAGCGAACCCCCGATTGACTTGACCGACCTTGCTGATCAGCGCGCCACCGGTTTCGGTCGTCATACGGTTGTAGCCTAGATCAGTGATCCAATCTGGGTTGCCACTGGCGCCGCTGTCACTCAACGCTTCAATGATCGCACGGCCCGCAAGTCCACTTCGGCTGCCGCGAAACGCGATATGGACGTCGTAGCCGCCCTCAGGCTTGTCGCGCAGTAGAATGAACCCCATCAAGCTTTGTGATGCGGGTTGGCCGGCTTCGCCTTTGTCGCCCGTTCCGCCTTCAAACGCCCACATGGTATCGCGGGCATCAGCGGATCGCTCGCCCGGCGCCGGTGCGATTGAACCAAGCGCGACCTGCCCAACTGGAGCGCCAGACGGGCGGTAGCAGACGCGCACGTCTTGAATTTCGCGCGTGATCACCTCGGGGGGCAGATATTCGGTCCAAGTCCCACTCGCATTGGTTAAGGTGTTCGACCACGGGTGTATAAGGCTGTAATCGTAAATGATTGGATCGTGGGTCGGATTGTCGCCAAACCCGTTCAACGATCCCGGACCGCGAAAAGATGCAAACCTTGGTTGGTTGGCGACCTGTTCGGCCCCCATTGCGGTGGCCCATTGTTGCACTTTGGCCATGAACCCATCGCGCGCCGTGCGATCCGTGTTGCGGGCTTCGTAAAATGGGTCAAACGGCCAAACCATACTTTGCCCATGCATCTGGTAAGCCATGATCGACAGATCCATATGGTAGACCAGAGGATGATATGGAAAATCGAGGGTTGTCGCGCTTGGTGCCGCATCGCTGTTTGACACGTCGGTGTCCAAGACCTGCGCACATGCAACAAGTATGAACGCGAGGGCTGCCATTTGGGTCATGCCCAAAACCTGCTTGAAATGACGCATGTTATCTCTCCCCAATGTCTTCGTTATTTAGCAAAATTTTAGCCGATCTTCTTAGGGCAGCGGTCGTGCGGGAATCCACATGGAACTAACGCTATCGTCCGCAGACATGGCCCATCCAATCTCGTTCGCCGTGCATCGCAACGGTTCTGGCATGGCGGCATGCGTTGTCAAAGCCGCACAAAGATCGGTCATATCGCGCGACGGATAGGAATATTGCGCCGGACTGCCGCGCCGTCGCAATCGCGCAGCGACGTCAACATGAAAGGCGCGCGCCTCGGCGGTGCTCGTCAGGCCAACAGGTTCGATCGCACGATCCCGACGTGAGTCCTGCAAAACGGCCCAGTTATCGTCGCCCGAAGCGCTTGAAAACTCGGCGGCGGCCCCACCAGCAGGGCGTCGCAAAACAGCCTCGTCTTCGCGAAACACGGACTGGCACAGATAAAGCATGGATTGGCGGACCTGTGTTTGGCTTTCAGCGATCCTGTCTTGCGCAGTGGCAGTGGCCTGGACCGCTTGGCGCCCGTATGCCCAAAGACGCATCAATTCAGATGTATGTTCAACAAGGCACGCAAACCGCCAGTCTTCAGCGTCGTCATCTGCGGGGGCATGCTGTTTCCATGACACAAGGTCCATGCTGAAGTGCCATTCGATTTGCTCAGTGCCACAATCCCCATTCGCGCCAGTTGGCGGGGAGCGCTGCACATGTGACGCCGAATAGGTATCGCCAATCATGTGCATCATGTTGCCAAACCTTTGCGCCGCCTGCTCAGCGTCGCTTTGGGCAAGGGACACGCACAGAAACTGCGAGGCGTTGATCAACATCTTGTTTCGCACAGCCATATTTGTGTCATAGGAATACACGTCGATCGGGTAACGGTCTGGGCTCAAGTCCGCTGGGTCGCGCGCGATGGTTCCACCCAATGCTGCGCGGTCTTCTTCGCTGTCGGTATAAACGGGTCGAGTTGGATTGGGGCTGCCATGCAGCGATTGTGCGGCAATGCGTGCAAGCGAGACGTTGCGTTGTTGGCCATAGGATCCCGGTTCAATTCGTTGCAACAGCATCTGTATCGATGACGGCGTAACCCGATCCGGTTCCAGAACCCCATCGACCATACCCTCCATAGTAAGGCTGCTCAGCCTGATCCCGAACTGGCGTTCGCAAAGCGCGGCACCTTCAGCGATGGAAAGCTGGTGATTGTCCGGTGTGTAGGCTGCAGCCAAAAACGGGGCTGTGGCAAGAACCCCGAAGACGGCAAGACCGTGAAGAAGCCTCTTTGGTAAAACGTCCATATTCGCATCTCCCAGCGTGTGACAAAACCTCGCGGACACTATCTGGGCCACCCAAATAGTGTCCTGCAACAGATCTCTAGGGTGTGCTTTTTTCACGGTAGTTGGCGTGAACTTACGCCACAAGCACGAACTTTTCTTGCGGACCCTGACCTCTTCGGATTTTCGCAACTATGCGTCTCGTTGCCATCGAGTTATGATAGCAAAACAAGGTTCCAAGTACCGCTCGTCGCGGTATTGCGGCCAGGGCAACTATTGATGTGTATCAGGCAAATCTCTGGTCTCAAGATTATTGCTGCTATTCGCGCATTGCATAACTTGGGTAAAATGGGCTCGAACCGGTCATTTGTGCAAAGATCGCCGAGGTCCGCTTTGGGTCGACCGATGCGATACCTCAACCAGCCTGATGATCTCTAACTTCTCAGATGCGGCATATCCCATTCGGGGTCGCTCCCAACGTAGAACATGTTTTTTTTGAGCAAACGGAGCTGCAGAGTCTGTTCTGCTACCACTTCCTTCAGGTCGCGGGCTTCACGGCGCAGATCCTTAACCTCGTCAGTGTTCGCGGCGCGGGCCGTATCGCCCGCCAGACGCCGTTTGCCAGCCTCCATGAAGTCCCCTCTCATGCATGTAATCATGCACTGCCGGGCAGTGCTCGGACCATTTGTCATAGATGCCCTGGGAGATGCCTTCACCCCTCTCATTGTTTCTGCGTATCAGCTGCCGGGCAGTGGCACGCTCGTTTGATGTCTTTGACGATCTTCTCGCTAGGTCTTTTGCGCGTTCCATTTGCCTGTCTCATCTTCCACTCCACGGTGGTTACGATGAGACAAGAACACTCTCTTATCAAATAACGCTATTTGGACCCATAAGCGCTGACGTCAGACAATCGCGGGGCCTGAGTATGAAGCAATCTTTGCGAGTAGTCGCGCAACGAAAGCGGGACAGGTCCAGCTATAATCGCTGCCCCAACGGCGTGCTTCGCCTGCAAGTTCGCTCCGAGCGTATTGCAAGTCTGTATAGCGGCTTCGGGCATCTACAGGGCCACGTTTTCAATCGACCTTTGATCACGCCATGCGGTAGGAACACGATGCTGACGAGAGAAACAATTATGCGTCGTTTTCAGGCCATTCCGCTGGGATTTCGAAACATGCGATTTGGCGTTGACGCTACGCCCGCAGCGACAGTTACCCAAGGGAAACAGGGGCAGTCGAGCGGACTTCAGCCGAAGGAAAGCCAATGCCCACAGTTATTTTTTCAGATGCCCCGTTGAGTCCTTGAATAGGTCTCGGGGAGTGCTGATTTCAATTTTGCTAGAAAGAATTATTCTCTCGAGCCATTCAACAGGAGATTACGAATATGCGTCGTTTAGCAGTAGGTACTTTGATGGCCGCTCTGATCGCGGCCCCGGCTTTTGCTCTAACGGTTTCGGACGTTGATACCGATGGCGACAGCCTCATTTCTTTCACCGAAATGGCGGTGTTGTACCCCGACCTTACCGAAGAGGCATTCGCTGCGGTCGACACAAGCGGTGATAGCCTTGTGGACGAGGCGGAACTCACAGCCGCTCTCGAAGCTGGCCTGATCGAGGAACCGGCCGAGTAAACCTCTCGGTCAGTTTTCCTCGCACTCAATCAAAGGATTAGAGAAATGGCTGTGAATATGCATGCGCCAAAACCGATCAACTGGTGGGTTTGGGGCGGAGGCGCAGTGGCTGCAGTCGTCGTAATTGCCGCTCTTGGCTTCGGCTTCGATTGGTCCGGTACCGGGAACACCGGCGAGGTGATCCCAGCGATCGAACAGACTGCGCCTGTAACTGAATAAGATTCAGAAGCTTGAACATATTGCGCCCGGTGGACCTATGGTCGCCGGGCGCGGTCTTGTTGATCGATATCGGTTAGATTTCTTCACGATAAGTTAGCTCTGAAAAAGCGATTGATAGCCTCGTATGTAAAACCTCACAAATTACTGATTTGAAAAATCTTTTTTTGATGCTGTCAGACGAAGGCGAACCAGTCTTAGTATAACTTCGCGCGCAATTGAAGCCTCGCCGATTGATCGCCTGAAGAAGGCAATGATCTGCTCGACCTAACTTTTGGAACGACGCGCCTTCGAAGGCACCGACAACGACTGGCGGGTTGCGATACAAACGACCCACGCGCACGTTTCACCGTGCCGCAGCTTACCCTCAAACGAGTTAATTTATGCTTGTTTCAGCCAGCCTTTGTAATGCACCAATGTCGCACCAGTTGGGGATTTAAGCAGCACGTCGAACTGGAATGTACCGTCGATGTCTGCTTCGGTGGCGATACTTTCGGGCAGCATAAACCGCGGGATCGGGATGAACCAGAACCGACCCTTGGCGACTGGAAAATGCAGCATACCGTGTTGAATTTGAATATCTAATTGGAACGTCAACGGACCAAAACGTTCGGTCATGCCACGTGGCGTGGGACGAAGATACGACTGGAAAGTATTTGCTCCGAACCGCCGCACCCAAGTCTCACCTTGTTGGGTTGGGATCTTGGTGACTTCGACCTCAACATCGTCCGCAGATTGCGGGAACCGAAACAGGAGTGCGGCGATGCGGGCTTGCAGGCCACCACCCCGTGTCACCCTCGCTAAACCGTTGAAAATGCGTGGAGTTACTGCATCATGGGTGGTCTTTACCGCGTCGGGCAAGTGGTCAAAATCGGGGCCGAGGACTTGACGGAAGATCGGGATGATTTCGTGCTGGGTCGTGTCGGCTTCTATATCGAGGTCCGCAAAGCAGTCTTCGATTTTTTCCAACGGTATCAAGGACAAAGCCGGTTTTGCACCAGGGTCCTGCGCCGCCAAATCACGACAGGCAGCGCGAATTGCGACGGCGGGTGTGTAAGGACCATCGCCGTTTTTAGCCCGCATGATCCAGCTTTTACAAATAAAACCAGTGCCTTGCGACAATGTTACCTGCACAATCATTGCCCCGCGATCAGTGCCGAACGGGGCCAGCGCCCGTGCGCCGAACATCACTGCAGATACAAACCAATGTGGAATTTCGAAGCCTAACTTACTGCGAATAAACGATAAAATTCCAAGTCCATATCGCATCAAGGCGAGTTCAAGGCCAGCGCGAAACGTAACTGTTGGGCAATTAAAATGGTCGGGAAAGAGGCGTTGATCAGGGACTTCGATGCGCCAGCCTTGGCGGGTGTATAGGCCAAGATCATAGCCGCGCGGGGCAGACCAGGATCGAACATCTACGTCCCTACCGCCTTGTTTTTCAATATAAAATTTCCCTGTTTGAGACAGGATACTTTCTACAACGGATCGCCCGCGTTCGGCTTTGTTACCCGGCAAAATGGCGGTTTCAATCATCAAAGGGGTTTGCCCATCGCACAGCGCTGTTACGGCGGCTGAGGAGACTGCGGGAACGGATGACATGCCGGACGCAACGGTGACGCAAGCGGCCTTCGCTTCACCGTCTAATACGCTGATTCCTTGACAAAAATCAGCATTATCACAAAGGTCAAAGTAATGCGCACCCGCCGCGATTGCCCCACGCGCGATACGGTAGGGGTCGCCACCATAAGCATGAAACGGACCTGCTGCGTCAACGATGACGTCAAAGCCGGCAAGTCCGTCGAGGGGGCCATCGCGATCTAAGGTGATATAGGGCAATTCGGGGGTGTTTTGACGGTTTTGTACAAAATTCTGCCTCACCTTTGCATGGTTTGTACAAAACTTTCCGCCCCGATTTAGGCCCCGACCAGCGACCGTTACGTCCAGACCGTCGCGCACCAGAAGATCGCACAGCCGTGATCCGAACATTCCGGTTCCGCCGATCACCAAGACCTTCACAATAGTAAACGCATCTTTAACGCCTCGTTGGGGATGTCACACATCTCTGCGCGGCCGAACATCGCGTAGCGGTTGCGCGCGACGCGGGCGTACATCCAATTGCGGGCGGGTTTCGGAAACACTTTGAACCAAAGCAGTAGCCAGCCGATGCCGCCCGTGCGCTGCCCAAGGCGGATCAGCGCGTCGAGGTCTCGCGTGACGGTGCCGTCTTCTTCAATGAACAACCACGAGTCAGGATCGAGGGGGTCGAGGCCATGATCGCGCATCAATGCCGCACCAGTCTCACCCTGAATCGGGGCAATGCGGATGTCGCCGGAGCGATCCAGACGGTGGATCATTTTGGCACCAAACGCACAAAGCGCGCAGGTGCCATCCATGACGGCAATCGGGTGGGTTTGGCCAGTCATTGAAACCCTTTCTTAATGCCCCCGATGTAAACGAAAAACGCCGCCCCTGACAGGGCGGCGCGTCTTTTTATGTCTTACGCAGGATTTTTCGAAAGGAGATTATGCAGCCCAGACCCAAGGACGGGTAAACGCGCCAAGTGCTGCCTTAACCTGTTCGTCCGTCGCGTCGCCAGTTTTGGTCACATGCGCCACGAGGCCGAGCTTTTTATCTTCCAACACGGCCGTGACCTGTGCGCCAACGCCAGCCTTATCCAGCGCGCCGTTGTAAACCCGCGTGATGGCGGATCTGCGCAGGTCTGGTTTGAAGATTTTGCCAACTGCAGTTTTGGGTAGCTCGTCCATAATTTCGAGGTGTTTGGGGTACGCCGCCCGTTCATGGATGTGCTTTTTGGCATAGGCCATAAGTTCGTCAACCGTGACAGTCGCGCCTTCCGTCAGTTCGACAAACACCGCCGGAACCTCACCTGCGTGGGCGTCCGGTTGCCCGATTGCGCCCGCAAAAGCGACCTGCGCATGACCTGCAAGGGCCTCTTCGATTTCAGCGGGGTCGATGTTGTGACCGCCGCGAATGATCAGGTCTTTGGCGCGGCCTGTGATCCACAAATAGCCGTCGTCATCAATGCGGCCCAGATCGCCGGTGCGCAGATATTGCACATCATCGCCCAATGGAGAATCCTCACCGGGATAAAACAGGTCCTTGTTCTTGGCGGCCTCGGTGTAGGTGTGATTGTCATACACACCGGGGCTGGCGACACAGATTTCGCCGATGTCACCTGTGGGCATGTCGCGCTGGGTTGCGGGATCGATGATGCGCACGTGGGTATAGGGGAACGGGCAGCCGATGGATCCGACTTTCTTTTCGCCCTCGGGCGGGTTGATCGACACCAGACAGGTGGCTTCGGTCAATCCGTAGCCTTCGCAGATGGTCACGCCTGCGGCGGCTTCAAATTTCTTATAGAGTTCGAGCGGCAGCGGTGCCGAGCCACAGAACGCCAGACGCAGGCTGGAAATATCAGCGTTTACAGGCCGTTGCATCAGAGCCGACATGGCCGTTGGCACGGTGATCATAAAGGTGACCTTGTGTCGTTCGATCAGTTTCCAGAAATTATCGAACACGCCTTCGCCGCGATACCCTTGTGGGGTGGGGAACACGATATGCGCCCCCGAGCTGAGCGACGCGCCCATGCAAACGATTGTGGCGAACACATGAAACAGCGGCAGCGGGCAAATTTGGACATCAGTTTCTTCAAACAACAACTTATCACCGAGCCACGCGTTGTAGATGATGCCAGAATTGCGATGCTGCGCGACTTTCGGCATGCCCGTGGTGCCGCCAGTGTGGAAAAAGGCCGCGACGCGGTCTTCTTTCGGGTCATCAAATTTCAAGGTTGTCGGCTGCTTGGCGATAGATTTGTTGAAATCAATAATGTTGGCGCCGTGGTTCACTTTGATCTTGGGGCGGATCAGCGGCACGATGAATTTCTTGATGCCAGTGATGTAGCGCAACAGGTCGACTTCAACGACGGTTTTGACGTTGGGCGCAAGATCAACAGCGTCAGCCGCCTTTTGCGCAACATCGGTTTTCGGGAAAGCCTTGAGCGTTACCAAGACTTTAGCGTTGGTTTCCCGCAGGATCGCGCCGATCTGGTCGGCGTCCAGCAACGGGTTGATCGGGTTGACGATGCCCGCAACTGCGCCGCCAAGATAGGACAGCACGGTTTCCATCGCATTGGGTAACAGAAACGCAACCACGTCGTCCGACCCGATGCCAAGGTCACGAAACAGATTGGCGGTTTGTGCGACTTTGCCTTGCAGCTGCGCCCATGTCAGCGTTTCAAATGGGTCTTTGTCGCCAGAAAACATCTGGAACGTCACCGCGTTGCGGCTGCCATGTGTCGCGGCGGTCTGGGATAATTGTGCCCAGACGGAATGCGGCAGATTGCGATCCTCCCAAACCATTTCGTTTTCAATTGCATTGCGATCAGCCATAGACGCGAAAGTCATGGACGCTCCTCCCCTGTTGATGTGTCCGCCTGTGCAGGCGGTTTTTCCCTAGGGCTAAGATGTGGTGGATTGCCGCGCCGCGCAAGACTGACGCTACGAAAAACGGCCGCCATCGGGTGATGCTGCAGCGCGCCCAGGCATGCAAATTCAGGTTATGATTTAGCTGTGTCGTATCGCAGGAATGGCCAATTCATGCTGTGTTTCACCTGTTTGGGACCGTGCCGCGCGATCGACACCGCCCCGCCACACAGCCTTCCACCAACGTGAAATTATCAGGCTGCCGCACCATCGGTGAATTGCAACCGCGCCAGACGCGCATAAAGACCACCTTGCGCAACGAGGGTGTCATGGGTGCCAACGGCGGCAATTCCGCCAGCTTCGAACACGATAATGCGGTCAGCCTTTTTAACGGTGGCGAGACGGTGCGCCACGATCAATGTGGTGCGGTCTTTCGACAAATGATCGACAGCCTGCTGCACCGCGCGTTCAGATTCTGCGTCCAGCGCGGATGTGGCTTCGTCCAGCAGCAGCACAGGCGCGTCGCGCAAAATGGCGCGTGCAATGGCGATGCGTTGCTTTTGTCCGCCCGACAACATGACGCCGCGCTCACCGACATAACTGTCATAGCCATCGGGAAGGGCGGTCAGGAAATCATGGGCGGCAGCAGCTTCGGCGGCGGCTTGGACTTGCGCATCACTGGCATCGGGGCGCCCGAAGCGGATGTTTTCGCGCGCCGAGGCGGCAAAGATCACCGGATCCTGCGGCACCAGTGCCATGTGGCGGCGAAAGTCGGCGCGGTTCAGGTCGCGCAGGTCATCCCCGTCCAACGTGATACGACCGCTGGACGGGTCATAAAACCGCAACAAAAGTTGGATGATTGTCGTTTTGCCCGCACCGGACGGGCCAACAAGCGCGATCGTTTCACCCGGTTCAACGGTGAATGACACACCGTCCAGCGCCTGCACACCCGGCCGCGAAGGATACACGAAACCGACGTTTTCAAACGCGATTCTGCCATGGCGCTTATCGGGGGCGGCTAGAGCCTGCACTGGATCCGTGACCGCATCGGTCGTGGTTAATAATTCGACCAGACGTTCAGTGGCACCCGCCGCACGTTGCAGTTCAGACCAGATTTCCGTGAGCGCCGCGACGCCGCCGGCAACCATGATCGTATAGATCATGAACTGCACCAATTCGCCGACGGTAATGACGCCCCCGCGCACATCCGAAGCCCCCATCCACAAAAAACCGACAATGGCGCCGAACGCCATAAAAATAACGATAGCCGTCAGAATGGCGCGCGTGGCGATACGTTTGCGCGCCGCTATGAAACTTTGCTCGGTCACGCGGTGAAAATTACCACGACTTTGGCTTTCGTGGGTAAAGGCCTGCACGGTCTGCGCGCTGAGCAATTGTTCAGACGCATCGCCAGAACTTTGGGCGATCCAGTCTTGGTTTTCTTTGCTCAACCGCCGGACTTTGCGCCCCAAAATGATGATCGGAAAGATGATCAACGGGATTGGCCACAGCACCATCAGCGACATCTTCACAGAGGTGAAGAGCATCAGCCCGATGCCGCCCACCAAGATCAGAACATTGCGCAGAGCGATCGAAACCGAACTTCCGATCACAGACAGGATCAACGTGGTGTCTGTGGTGATCCGGCTTAAAACCTCTCCGGTCATGATACGTTCATAAAACGCAGGGCTCATGCCGATCATTCGATCAAACACGGCGACACGAATGTCAGCCACCACGCGTTCCCCCAAACGGGTCACGAAATAGTAACGCAACGCGGTGCCCACGGCCAAAAGCCCGGCAATCCCAAGGGCGGCGGCGAAATATCCATCAAGCAGCCCAGATTCCGCAATATCAAAGTTATCCACGACCCGTCGCACCGCCAGCGGCAAAACCAACGACATCATCGCAGTGGACACCAACGCGACACCCGCCAGCGCAATCATCCAGCCATAGGGCCTCATAAACGGCCAAAGGGCGGTTAGCGCCCCGACCTTTTTAGACCGTTCGCGTTCGGTTTCGGCTTTTCTTGGGGCATCGGCCATGGGTGCGTCCTTTGTTCCTCGCTGACTTAATCGCACAGGGGGACACACACAACCGCCTGCATGCCACACTCTTGACTGTCTTTTGCCTGTCTTTGCTTTGAAAATATCCTGGGGGGCGTTCTTTAGAACGGGGGGCGAGCCCCCCTCCCCGCCCGCGGCACGCGCAGATCCCAGATTTTTTCCACGATGCGCTCAGGTCTTTGGGGCCCCATTACAGTAAACTTTGCCCGATTGGCGCCGCGTATAATCCTGTTACTTTCACATCTTAGAAGTCAGCTCAGACTTGGTACGTTGCCAAACGGAGCCCGCGGCCTTGGTCCGCTCTTGGATGCATTGGCTTTCGCCGCGTTTTGCTGATGTCTCAATCGAGTTAAAGGTCTCTTGGAGCCAATCCGCCCCGAACGCTGCCGCAAAGCCAGACAATAACCCAAAGGCTCAGACCAGAACAATGTTGGCC
>JAGGNB010000107.1 GCA_017886375.1 Octadecabacter sp. | reverse complement strand
CAAAGCACGGGTTGGCGTGTGCGCCCGCGTTGATCGCGACCATGAACTGCGCATTGGCAAGGCCGTTGAACGTCAGCGCGCGGGCCAATGACATTACGTGTCCGCCATAGATCAGGCGCTGCCCGTCAGGGCGCGATGTCACATCAAAATGCACTTTGGCGGTATTCTGCCACAGGCGCG
Organism: Octadecabacter sp.; assembly: GCA_017886375.1. Classification (GTDB taxonomy): domain Bacteria; phylum Pseudomonadota; class Alphaproteobacteria; order Rhodobacterales; family Rhodobacteraceae; genus Octadecabacter. The sequence goes on along the minus strand of JAGGNB010000107.1, from coordinate 7,761 downwards.
TGGCCAGCATATGTTCCGCTTCGGTCAGGGTCACACCGTCCACATGGTCGATGATTTCGCCGATGTTGTAGTCACCAAGGCGGTGTGGCTCCCCCGCCAGCGTGAAATCGTAGCCCGTAAAATCCAACCCCTGCGGGATCGCCAAGTCGGACGCATCAACCGCGCCCGCCAATTCTGGGATCACCGTTTCGGGTGCCGGCGCGTCTAAATCGCCCTTGCGCACCATCACCCAGCGCACGAATTGCATCACGACCGCGCCATGTTGATTGGTGCCCGTGGTGCGCACATATAAAACGCCGGATTTGCCGTTGGAATTCTGCTTCAGCCCGATCACTTCGGAACTGGACCGGATCGTGTCGCCCGGCCAAACAGACGCCAGCCAGCGGCATTCAGCGTAGCCCAGATTGGCAACCGCATTCAGCGAAATATCCGGCACAGATTTGCCGAACACGATGTGAAACGCGATCATATCATCCAGCGGGCTTTCGGCCAAACCGCAGTCTTTTGCAAACGCGTCCGATGAATGCAGCGCATGACGTGCCGGATACAGCATATGATACAGCGCGCGTTCGCCCCCCTGCACCGTGCGTGGCACCGCGTGCTCGATGACCTCGCCCAATCGGTAATCCTCAAAAAACCGCCCCGCATTGGTTTTGGCCGCGCTCATTGCTGGCCGAGCTTCATGTCACGCGAATAGGCGGCTTCGACGTCCTTGGTCACAGCCTGCCCCGCCCGCATGACGCCATTGGCATGGTCATAGGCATAGGTCGGATCGCCATACAGCACCCAGCCCTTGGACAGCGCCAGACTGACCTTGTGGCAAAACTCGGATGTGTCGTCTTCGGTAAGCAAACGGTAAATCAGCGGCATATTCTATCCAAACGGGTTATAGCCGAGCCATATGTGAATGGCCGCGACGATGCTAAAAACAACAAGCGTCGCTATAACAGCAATCGCTTCGGATTTGATCGGCGGCGCATGATAAGACCCGCGTGGACCCGTTGCGCGGTTGATCACAACCATCTCTGCCAGCGCCCAGATGCCAAGGCCCCCGAACAACACAAACGACGGTGTGTCGCCGTTCACCAGCAGATGCGCGACCGACCAGACGACTACGGCGCTCAGTTGCGGGTGCCTGATCCAACGGGTGATACGGGTGGATTTGCCGGATGTGGCGAACAGATAAAACGCAAACAGCATCAACAGGTTGTTGATCCCCGTTCCAGCCCCGCTACGCCCCCAATAAAACGTACCTTCAGCCCCGCGATACCCCAGCACCATCAGCACAATCGCCACAACTGACGCGATCGCAACGATGCCTTTGCCCTTTTCGCCAAACGATGCGCGGTGATCCGGCGCGACGCGTTTCCAGACGTGTGCGCCGACCCAAAGGATCAGACCAAGGATAAGAAGGATCATTTGCTCTCCAATTCTGCAATCGCGTCCGCTTTGTCCAACGTCGCGCGGGCCGTGACGATATGCAAGTTTTCCACGATCTTGCCGTCCACAACCGCGACCCCTTGCCCGCTTGCTTCCGCCTCGGCAAAGGCCGCAATCTGGCGGGTCGCAAGATCAATCTCGGCCTGCGTTGGCGCAAAGGCGGCGTTGGCCGCGGCAATCTGTGCCGGATGGATCAGGCTTTTGCCGTCAAATCCAAGATCGCGCCCCTCTTCGCATTCCACTTTGAACCCGTCCTCATCTTTGAACGCATTGTAGACGCCATCAATCGCCACGATCCCGTGCGCGCGCGCCGCCAACAGGCACATCTGTAACGACGCCGTCAGTGCCGCACGGGTGCGCGTGTTCAAATCTTTCGCCAGATCATTGGTGCCAATCACAAACCCGGCAATCTTGGGGTGCGCCGCAATTTCAGCGGCGTTCAGGATGCCCAGCGGTGTTTCCATCATCGCCCAGATCGGCTTGTCGGTCAGCCGCGTCAGCGCATCAACATCCGCCGCACTGTTCACCTTTGGCAACAACACCGCATCGCACGCCATGTCATGCGCGGCCTTTGCATCATCCACACCCCATCCCGTGTCCAGACCGTTAATGCGCACAACGCGCAGCCGATCACCGTAGCCGCCCTTGCCCAACTCGTCAGCCAAAGTTGCCCGCGCCGCGTTTTTCTCATCCGGAGTGACCGCGTCTTCGAGGTCAAACAGGATCACATCCGTCGGCAAGCCCCGCGCCTTGTCCAACGCACGCGGGCGCGATCCCGGAATATAGAGAGCAGATCGATAGGGGCGGGTCATGACAATGTCCTTGTAATAATGTTGCGCCAAAGGGGTCAGATTCCGCCAGATGTTGCAAGCTGAAAATGCCGCAGCGCAGCGCAACAACCACCGCGCCGAGGCGTTAACCATTTCTCAAAGGTTAACAGCGCACACTTGTGAACAGAAATTCATCCCAATTTTCCGGCCCCGTCCGGCGCACAATTAGGAGAGACCAATGACCGTTAAGTTGCTGACCTGTGCCCTCATTCTGTTTGCCTCAACCGCATCAGCCCAAACGCGCAATTGCGCGGATCACGCCATGGTCGTGGAACGATTGGCGTCCGGTTACGGCGAAACGCGCCAGTCCATCGGCCTCGGCGCAGACAACACGGTGGTCGAAGTGTTCGCCTCACTAGACACAGGGACATGGACGATCACGGTGACGCAGGCAGGCGGTCCAACCTGCCTTGTCGCCAGCGGCGGCGCGTTTCAGGCCCTCGCAGAGGCATTGCCCAACACCGATAGCGGCGCTTAACCAAACACCCCATCCCAGATCAATTTACATGAAATCCCCAAAAGCGCCCAGGTGACGATGCCAAAGAACACCTTGTCAGGCAGCACCCGTGTCAAACGATAGCCGACATAAACGCCCGCCACCGCGGGAACCAACAACATCGCCGCAACGCGCAGGTTTTGCGGATCGAATTGCCCTAAAAAGTAGTAGGGCACGATCTTTGTCACATTCATCATCGCAAAAACAATTGTCGTGGTGCCTGCAAATGCCATTTTGGTCAGGCCCATCGGCATGACCCAGATTTGCCACGGCGGGGCGCCTGCGTGGCTCACAAAACTGGTAAATCCCGCGATCGTTGTCCAGAAAACCCCGCGTCCCCATGTCGGTGGGCGCGGCGCGGCATCTGCTCTGCGGCGCAGCAGCAAATTCAGCGCAAATGTCGCCCCAATCACCCCAATCAGTAACCTGACCAGATTTTCTGACACGATATGGGCCGTCGTCCAGCCAATCGTGCAGCCCAGAATCGTCCCCACTGCCGCGATTTTCATCAAGTCGCGGCGAAACTCGCGACGGTAGGCCCAGACGCCGAAAATATCCGAAAACAAGAACACCGGCAACAAAAGCCCCGCTGCCGTAATCGGTGAAATAGCCAGCGACAGCACAGGCACCGCCAACATTGAAAACGCCGGCAAGCCGCCCTTGGACAGACCTGTGCAAACCGCTGCGATTACGGCCAGCGACCAAAAGAGTGTTCCGTCCATGCCTAGGCCTTTCTGCGTCAGTAAGGATCGGGGGAATCACGTGCACGACACGATCCCGCCGCCAATCCGACGTCGTTTCGGCGTGACGTTAACGCAAACATTTCCCTACAAACAATGCCCTGACGCAATCAAGGCCGCGCTGCAGCGCAGCACGCTTGCACGAACGACGCCAAAGGCTTAGGCAAGCTCCAAACAAATTAAGACAATTCCCGAACGACAAAGGACCCATTCAAAATGGCCAGACCTAAAATTGCACTGATCGGCGCCGGCAACATCGGCGGCACCCTTGCCCACCTCGCAGCAGTCAAAGAACTCGGCGATGTGATCTTGTTCGACATCGCTGATGGATTGCCACAGGGCAAAGCCCTCGACATCGCAGAATCCGGCCCCTCCGAGGGCTTTGACGCGACACTGTCCGGCACATCCGATTACGCCGACATCGCGGGTGCAGATGTGTGCATCGTCACCGCAGGCGTGGCACGCAAGCCAGGCATGTCGCGCGATGACCTGCTCGGCATCAACCTTAAGGTAATGAAGTCCGTTGGCGAAGGCATCGCAGCCCACGCGCCGAACGCCTTTGTGATCTGCATCACCAACCCGCTTGATGCGATGGTCTGGGCGCTGCGCGAATTTTCCGGCCTGCCACACCACATGGTTTGCGGCATGGCAGGCGTGCTGGACAGCGCGCGGTTCCGTCACTTCCTCGCCGATGAATTTGGCGTCTCCATGCGCGACGTTACGGCGTTCGTTCTGGGCGGTCACGGCGATACAATGGTGCCACTGGCACGCTATTCCACGGTTGGCGGCATTCCCCTGCCCGACCTCGTTGATATGGGCTGGACGACACAAGACAAACTCGACGCGATCATCCAGCGCACCCGCGATGGCGGCGCTGAAATCGTTGGCCTGCTGAAAACGGGGTCTGCCTACTACGCCCCTGCGACATCGGCGATTGAGATGGCAGAAGCCTTCTTGAAAGACCAAAAGCGCGTTCTGCCCTGCGCGGCCTACGTTGACGGCGCGTTGGGTCTGAACGGCATGTATGTCGGCGTACCGACAGTGATCGGCGCTGGCGGCGTTGAACGGGTCATTGATATCAAAATGAACAAGACCGAACAGGCGATGTTCGACAGTTCCGTCGCGGCCGTCAAAGGCCTCGTGGATGCGTGCAAGGGTATCGACGGCTCGCTGAAGTAAATGCCGCAAAGGCCTCTCGAATAATCAAGGCGTCCCATTCGGGGCGCCTTTTTTATAGGAATCGACCTTTTGTGGGAATCGCCACTGTTGAGCCATTTCACCTCTCGCGGCCGCTATAATCAACGGCAATGACACATCGTTTGAACGCGCGGGAACTCAATCCTGCGCAAATGCTGGTCCTAGCGATCAGGGACGTCTGATCGGGACTGCGCGCGATCCGCTGCGCTGTGGTCAACAACAGCACGCCATCCCGCGATAATCTTGCAAAAACCATGTTGGCGCTAACCTTTTCTGCTTTTGTGATCACACCTTTTGGGGGTGTGATCACAAATGTCGCTTTTTCGCCTATATGCTGAAAAAGCCATTCGTCACGCCCGTTTAAGGGGTCTATAGCAAACTCAACGTTTATCAGACCGAAGGACGGATTTATGAATATCCACGAATATCAGGCCAAGGCGCTTCTTGCATCTTACGGGGCACCCGTCAGCGACGGTCGCGCTGTCCTCAAGGCAGAACACGCCAAAACCGCCGCAGGCGAATTGGACGGGCCGATCTGGGTCGTCAAGGCGCAGATCCACGCAGGTGGCCGCGGCAAGGGTCACTTCCAAGAAGCCGGTGCTGGCGAAGCAGGCGGCGTGCGTCTGACAAAATCAGTTGGCGAAGCCGCTGACGAAGCCAAAAAGATGCTGGGCCGCACTCTGGTCACCCATCAAACCGGTCCGGCCGGTAAGCAAGTCAACCGCGTCTACATCGAAGATGGCGCAGCGATTGAATCCGAATTCTACCTTGCCCTTCTGGTTGATCGCCAGACATCGCGGATCGGCTTTGTTGTGTCGACCGAAGGCGGCATGGACATCGAAGAAGTCGCGGCCAACACCCCTGAAAAGATCGTCAACTTCACCGTTGATCCGGCCACGGGCTATCAGGCGTTTCACGGCCGACGTGTTGCATTCACCCTTGGCCTCACGGGTCAGCAGGTCAAACAATGCGTTAACCTGATGGGTCTGCTGTACAAAGCGTTCACCGAAAAAGACATGGAGATGCTTGAGATCAATCCACTGATCGTCACCAAGGCTGGCGATCTCAAAGTGCTTGACGCAAAGGTGTCTTTCGACGGCAACGCGATCTACCGCCACCCCGACATCGCCAGCTTGCGCGATGAAACCGAAGAAGACCCCAAAGAACTGGCCGCGTCCAAGTTCGACCTGAACTACATCGCACTGGACGGCGAAATTGGCTGCATGGTCAACGGCGCGGGCCTCGCGATGGCGACGATGGACATCATCAAGCTGTACGGTGCTGAACCTGCCAACTTCCTCGACGTGGGCGGCGGCGCGACCAAAGAAAAAGTGACCGAGGCGTTCAAAATCATTACCTCTGATCCACAGGTCAAAGGCATCCTCGTGAACATCTTCGGCGGCATCATGCGCTGCGATGTCATCGCAGAAGGCGTCGTGTCCGCAGTCAAAGAAGTCGGCCTCAAGGTCCCGCTTGTTGTGCGACTTGAAGGCACGAACGTCGACGAAGGCAAAGCCATCATCAACAACTCCGGCCTCGACGTGATCGCGGCGGATGATTTGAAAGACGGCGCCGAAAAGATCGTGAAAGCGGTCAAAGGCTAAGCCCCACAGGTGGGCAATCCCACCGACCAACATATTTTCAAGGAGGCTTAGACATGGCCATTCTCATCGACGAAAACACCAAAGTCATCTGCCAGGGCCTTACGGGCTCGCAGGGCACATTCCACTCCGAACAGGCAATCGCTTACGGCACCAAAATGGTTGGCGGCGTGACACCGGGCAAGGGCGGTCAAACGCACCTCGACCTGCCGATCTTCAATTCCGTCCACGAAGCCAAGCACGTGACAGAGGCCAATGCCTCCGTCATCTATGTGCCACCGCCGTTTGCCGCTGATTCCATCCTCGAGGCGATCGACGCCGAGATGGAGCTGATCATCTGCATCACCGAAGGCATTCCCGTGCTCGACATGATGAAGGTCAAGCGCGCGCTCGAAGGCTCCAAATCCCGCCTGATCGGGCCAAACTGCCCCGGCGTGATCACACCGAATGCCTGTAAAATCGGCATCATGCCCGGCCACATCCACAAACGTGGCTCGGTCGGTGTTGTGTCGCGTTCCGGTACGCTGACCTACGAAGCGGTCAAGCAGACCAGCGACAGCGGCCTTGGCCAGTCCACCGCCGTCGGCATTGGCGGCGACCCGATCAAGGGCACGGAACACATCGACATCCTGAACATGTTTCTGGACGACGATGAGACGCACAGCATGATCATGATCGGCGAAATCGGTGGGTCCGCCGAAGAAGAAGCCGCCGAATTCCTGACCGCCCAAAAGAAAAAGGGCCGTTGGAAACCAACTGCCGGCTTCATCGCAGGCCGCACCGCGCCTCCGGGTCGCCGCATGGGCCACGCTGGTGCCATTGTCGCAGGCGGCAAAGGCGACGCTGAAAGCAAAATCGAAGCGATGAAATCCGCTGGAATTATTGTGGCAGATAGCCCCGCGACACTGGGCGAGGCTGTGCTGAAGGCGATCGGGTAAAGCTCAAGTATAGATGAGACCAACAGACGCCATATTCGTTGGGTTGAAAAAATCCTTCCAGTTTTCGGGCCGCGCAACGCGGTCCGAATATTGGTGGTTTGCTCTCGCTTGGGCCATCGCAACACCCGTTTTGGATGGTCTCCTGAAAATCTTCTGGTCCGGCCTTAGGCCGCAAGCCGGCCAAAGTATCTATCTGCATGACTTCATTATCGTTTTGTTTTTTGTGCCTTTTCTCGCCGTCACTTGGCGACGGATGCACGACATCAATTATTCTGGATGGATGAGCCTATTTCCTTTTGTCCTAGCTATCCTAGCGATCCTTTTGGCCAATGGATTCGGCTACTTTCAAGGAAATGACTCGACTGCATATGCATTCAATTATGCAATTTCGTTGATACCTGCCGCTGTACTTTTCTATTGGCACACGTTGCCGTCAACCTCTGGCCCAAACCGTTTCGTCCACGATCCGCATTCCAACCCTAATGAGGCCCCCTCATGACTGACCAATCCCCCAACGAC
>JAGGNB010000171.1 GCA_017886375.1 Octadecabacter sp. | reverse complement strand
CTGCCGATGGCAGCTTCGGGGGAGACGAAGGCGTGGATTGATGTCGCTCTGGATCGATAAGACGATGGCATTCTAGAACACTCACACAGGTAACAGTCCTGACAAAGACCTATTTGCCACTGGTTGCGTGCTGTTGTGGAATGATAGGGATGCGCCGACGCAACAGTGGCAGGACGGTTGAATGACGGTATTGGTTTTCGGACGCACGGGGCAGGTGGCCACGGAACTGGCGCAGCATGCGGACGTCGTCTGTTTGGGTCGTGACGAGGCGGATTTGGGCGATCCAGCGGCATGCGCTGCCGCAATAAAATCCCATGCGCCGCGCGTCGTGATTAATGCGGCGGCTTATACGGCGGTGGATCGTGCCGAGGAAGAAGAGGTGTTGGCCCGCGTCGTCAACGGGGATGCGCCTGCGGCGATGGCGCAGGCCTGCGCCGATTTGGGAATTCCGTTCGTGACGATTTCTACCGATTATGTGTTTGACGGGCAGGGGTCTGCGCCGTGGCAACCGGACGGTGCGACTGGACCTTTGGGGGCATATGGGCGCACGAAACTGGCGGGTGAGGACGCTGTGCGCGCCGCTGGCGGCACCTTTGCGATCTTGCGCACAAGTTGGGTGTTTTCGGCCCATGGCAACAACTTCGTCAAAACGATGCTGCGCCTGGGCAGTGAGCGCGACAGCCTGTCAATCGTGGGTGATCAGATCGGCGGGCCGACAGCCGCGGGTGATATTGCGGCGGCCTGTTTGCGCATCGCCGAGAGTTTGCAAAACGATCCCACGACATCGGGAACTTACCATTTTAGCGGCGCACCTGATGTCAGCTGGGCGCAGTTTGCGACGGAGATTTTCAAACAAGCAGGCATCACCTGCGACGTGACCCCGATCCCGTCGAGCGATTATCCGACCCCTGCGGCCCGCCCGTTCAATTCACGGATGGACTGCACATCGACACAAACCGCATTTGCCATTTCCCGCCCGGATTGGCGCGTGTCACTGGCGGGTGTTTTGGCGGATTTTGGGGGTTAAAATGAATTGTTTGCTCCGATTTCCGCGTATGGAAAACACACCGCTGGCGCAAAACGGTGGAGATGTTTTTGCCGCGCGCCACCTAGCGATATATACGATGAGAATTGGTTGATCTGGCGTCCAAGTGTTGCCGCGAGAACCTAACACAATACGCCGATAAGTCGGCTCATCCGCCATTATTTGTCCACAGTAAATTTTTACATACCCAAAAGGAAAACTAAGATGATCCAACGCAAAGGCATTATTCTAGCAGGCGGGTCGGGCACGCGGCTGTATCCGATCACAATTGGCGTGTCCAAGCAGCTGCTGCCGATCTACGACAAGCCGATGATCTATTACCCGCTGACGGTGTTGATGCTGGCCGGTATCCGCGACATCGCGATGATCACCACGCCGGAAGATCAGGCACAGTTTCAGCGCACGTTGGGGGATGGCAGTCAGTGGGGCATTTCACTGACGTATATTGCGCAGCCGTCACCGGATGGTTTGGCGCAGGCCTATTTGCTCGCTGAAGATTTTCTCGATGGCGCGCCAAGTGCGATGGTCTTGGGCGACAACATCTTCTTTGGCCACGGGCTTCCGGAAGTGTTGCAATCGGCTGATACGAACGCAGCGGGTGGGGTGGTGTTTGGCTATCACGTGTCCGATCCCGAACGCTACGGCGTTGTTGATTTCGATGCGGACGGACGGGTGCGATCAATTATTGAAAAGCCGGAAAATCCACCGTCAAATTATGCGGTCACAGGTCTTTATTTTCTCGACGGAACAGCCCCTGCACGTGCAGCCAAGGTTGAGAAATCGTCGCGTGGTGAGCTTGAAATTACATCGCTGCTTGAGAGCTATTTGGCGGACGGTGAACTGGTCGTGGAACGCATGGGCCGTGGCTACGCATGGCTTGATACTGGAACCCACGCGAGCCTTCTGGACGCAGGAAATTTTGTGCGCACCCTTAGCAACCGGCAAGGTTTGCAAACAGGCAGCCCCGATGAGGTGGCCTTTCTGAACGGCTGGATTGATCGAGAGGCACTGCTGGATCAAGCCGCACGTTTTGCCAAAAACGACTATGGCAAATACCTGCAACAGATCGCCGATGATTGAACGTAGATTTTCGTCTTGTGCTAGGGCTGCGCGTCCGTGTCTTCATCGGACATGCGGGCGTATAGGTCTTCGTACCGGATGATGTCGTCTTCGCCCAAATATGATCCGGTCTGGACTTCGATCAAAACCATCGCGACCTTGCCGGGGTTTTCCAGCCGGTGGGTCGCACCCAGTGGAATATAAACGGATTCGTTCTCACTGATGAGTTTGACGGTCTCGTCGATGGTGATCTTTGCGGTGCCTTCAACCACGATCCAATGTTCAGAACGATGATGGTGGGATTGCAAGCTTAGGGCGGCGCCGGGGTTGACGTGAATGCGTTTCACCTGAAATCGCGGACCGACGACGAGGTTTTCGAACCAGCCCCACGGGCGGAAGTCCACGGGCAATTGTGTGGCCTGTTTCGCTTTGCGTTTCTTCAACGCGTCCACAGCGATTTTAACGTCCTGTGCGCGGTCTTTGTCGGCAATCAGGACGGCATCATTCATTGCAATCGCCACGATGTTTGTCAGCCCGATCCCCACCACTTCGAGGTCGCGCCCGTCCGAGCGCAGCAGTGTATTTGTACAATCGATCGCCATGGCGTTTTGCGATGTCGCAACACCGTCCGTATCGGTTTCGGATTGACGCCAGACAGCATCCCAATCGCCAAGGTCCGACCATTCTTTGTCGTAGGCCACAACGCTGAGGTTGTCGGCTTTTTCCATCACGGCAAAGTCGAGGGATATATCTTCAAGTTCAGTCCACGGTGCAGGTGCAAGGCGCAGGAAATTTAGATCTGGTTGTGCGGCTTCTAACGACTGGCTGACAAGATCGAACAGGACTGGTGCGTGAGATTTAAACGCGGCGATGATCGTTTTCGCCTGAAACATGAAAATGCCGGAATTCCAAAGGTAATCTCCAGATTTGATCATCGATTGCGCAGTTACGAGATCGGGCTTTTCGACGAAGCCGGCCAATGGTGTGGCATGGCCTGAAGCTGGCGCATCGGTGGATAGTTTGAGGTAGCCGTAGCCTGTCTCGGGGCGGTCCGGTTTAATCCCGAACGTGACGAGCTGCCCGTCAAGCGCTGCGACACGTGCGACCGCCAAGGTTTCCAGAAACGCCATGTGATCAGGGATCAGGTGATCGGCGGGGCAGACCAGCACCACAGTGTCTGGGTCGGTTTTCGCCACATGCAGGGCCGCCGCCAAAACCGCAGGCGCAGTGTTTCGCGGCGCGGGTTCAATGATCAGGCGATCAGGCGTGATGCCTTTTGCGGCGAGTTGTTCGGACACGATGAACCGAAAGTCAGCATTGGTGATGATGACAGGGTCACCAATGTCCAAATCGCTTTTGCTCAACCGAAGGACAGCTTCTTGGAACAGGGTTGTTTCGCCCAATATCTGGGTGAATTGTTTTGGAAAGGATTTCCGGCTGAGGGGCCAAAGGCGGGTGCCTGATCCTCCACACAATATTATAGGAACGATAGACAACTGGCGGCTCTCCAATAAATTTCCGACACTATAATAAATAGATACCGTGTTCTGGAAAAAGTTCAACTGGCGTCGTGGACGCAATTGCGAGCGTCGGGCAGGGCGCGCGCGCTGGTTTAGGTCAAAGCCGTCACGAGCTTTACCAGATGAATGTCCAGCAGTGTGTTTGCGCGATCTTTGCTGCGCGCCTCGACGTAGCAGCGACATTCCGGTGCGTTTCCGGACGGGCGCAGATGAACGATGGCGCCGCAGTCAAATGTGACGCGCAGGCCATCGGTCAGGTTGATGTTCTGTTCTACGCCGACACCTTCAAAGAACGCTGTGCGCGCCGATTTATCCGCTGTGAGGCTGGCAATGAACGCGGCCGATCTTTGCGTCGGTATGTTTTGCGCACGATCGGTGGCGGTAAAATGGTCAGGCAAAGTGGCGATCAACTGCGCAAGTGGGACGCCTTGGGCGACAGCCGCCGCCAGCGGTGCGACCATCGGCAGAACACTGTCGCGGGTCATCAGCGGCGCGATTTCGCCAGCCGGGCCAAGTGCTGCAAAGCCTAACAGAAAACCGCCGTTTGCCTCATACCCGGCAATTCGGATAGTAGGCGATTTCGCCAGCTGTTGTTCCATGGTGGCAATCACAAAGGGCGATCCTATTCGCGTGCGCTGCACGGATGCGAATTGCGCCATATGATCAACGTTTGAGTTCGACGAAACGGGCGTGACGAGCGTGTCAGCGCCTAAAAAGCTGGCGGTGAGTGGTCCTAATACATCACCAGCAATTACCGATCCGTCAGCCGCCGTGACCATTGGACGGTCGCCGTCACCATCGGTGGACACAATGGCGTCCAATCCATGCGTCTTGATCCATATGGCCAACTGGCTGCGGGTGTTTGGGTCGACCGCTTCGGTATCCACGGGGATGAAAACGTCCGAGCGGGCCAAGGTAATTGTTTCGGCCCCCAACGCGCGCATGATTTCGCCCAAGATATCGCGCGCGACGGAGCTGTGTTCATAGATGCCAATGCGCAAACCAGTCAGGGCCATTGCACCAAAGCCGTCCAGATATCGCGCGACATAAGCAGCGTTTGCGCTGCTTTCGGTCTGGAGCGGACCCAAGGGCGCGTCGGGAAACGACGTGTTCAAAGCCGCAAGGATCGCCTGTTCGTCAGACTTACTGATTTCGCCATTGGGTGTGTAAAATTTCAGGCCATTGCGGTCGGCGGGGATGTGGCTTCCGGTGACCATAATGGCGCTGTGCCCTGCGCCCATTGAGGCCAGCGCCAACCCGGGCGTGAGGATGTCACCATGGTCAAACGCGGTCAGTCCTGCGTGGCGCACAGCATCAATCACATCCCGAGCGATGGCAGGGGACGACGGGCGCAAATCACGCCCAACATGAACAGCGCCACCCGTCGGGCAGCTTGCGATGAAGGCGCGGACATAGCTGTTGATGACATCGCCCGTGAGCCCCGTCACAAGGCCACGCACGCCGCTTGTTCCAAAGTGTGGCGACATAAAATCCGGTTCTTTCTGCGGTAAAGCTTTGGGATCGAACGGTGTTGGGCGCAAGAACCCCAAGTGTGCAACTTCGGTGATGAATTGAAAAGGGCGCGTCATCGCCACCGTTTCACAAGACTATTTAGGGGCGAGTTCCGTTTTCACGCCCTGTTGTTCAGTCAAAAAACGCATAATAATTGCGCATAATTGACGCCCATATTTCTGAGTGCTATTCTCGCGCAAGGAGATTTGCCAATGAATGCCCACCCGCGTAAGCCTACGAACCTGTCTCTTGATGCCGCGTTGCTCACTGAAGCCAAGGCGCTGAAGGTGAATTTGTCACGCGCCGCTGAGGAGGGGGTGCGAAATGCTGTTGTGGCCGCCAAGTCGGAGCAGTGGAAAGCCGCGAACGCTGCCGCGCTCAAAAGTTCCAACAGCTACGTCGAAAACCACGGCCTGCCGCTCGACAGTTTTCGGCAATTCTGATGGCCAAGTACGACGTGTTTCCCAACCCGTCTGGTGACGGCTACCTGCTGGATGTGCAAACCGATCTGCTGAGCGATCTTAACACACGGGTCGTTGTCCCGCTATTGGCGGAGTCCCGTGCACCGACGCCCGCAACGCGGCTTAACCCGACCTTTGATATTGAGGGTCAATCTGTCGTCATGGTGACGCAATTTATGGCCGCCGTTCCTACCGCCATTCTTAAATCCTCAGTCGGGTCTCTCTCTGAGGAGTTTGACACGGTCACAACAGCTGTCGACATGCTGATGCAGGGATTTTGACGCGCCATCTGCCGATAGGGGTCGACGGTTCGCCGTGAAATGGCACGACATATAGCGGTCCGCGAAATCTGTCACACTTGCATTTGTTCTTGTTATGTTCTATATTAAGCTCCAGTCATCCGAGGAGCATGAAAATGCAGCATTCACATATTGACGGGCCCGATGGTGCCATTCGCAGCAATGATTATCACGTTCTACCCGCGACAGAGAAACAGATTTTATTCGCGCAGAAGATTGCAAAAAGTTCAAACATTGCTCTGCCAGTTGACGCATTGGCGGACCGCCAAAGAATTTCCCAATGGATCGATACGCATAAATCTGCGGTTCCCGTAACGCGGTTCTCGAATTATCCGTCATCCAAACAAGTCGGTTTTGCCGAAAGGATTGCGCGCATCAAACGGCGCGATATCCCACATGAGTGCTTTCGCGACCGCACGATGATGTCAAAGTGGATCGACAGTAATCTGTAAGGCGCGTTAGGTTGGTGTTTGTGGCGGGACACATGTTGCACCCAAATAGACATGTCCCTCGCGTAACACTGTGTTCTTTTTTGTCACTTTAGTCAACCGATTTCATGCCACGTGGTGCGCCGCGTTCGATATTTCAGGATCAGCCAAACGCTGCCGTTGATGGCAATCGCAATTTGGCGGGCAGGGGCTTGATACGGTAAATCTGGGTGTCCGCTTATGAGGTGGCCAACGGTCGGTCAACTTTACCCATGAGGTCAGCACCAGGGAAGGCGTCAACCTGTCTTTGCTGGCCGCCCGCAACGGGTTTGATATTCATTTCGAGTGCCGGACAACGCTGAGAGTGCCCGAGCCTTGTTCAGGCGGCTCAACGTGGTTATGCAAGTTGCCGCAGTGACCTGAAGAAGACGCCGACATGTCTGGGACCGCAGAAATGATGCGTAACATTAGCGGTTTCTTTTGAGGTAGGCATTTTGCGTGATGGCGGATGGCGACCCTTTGAGATGCGTCCTGATCTGTCAGACTGGTTTACTCCCGCGCACAGCCGTCTGACACCCAGCGACTCGGTTGAAGCCGACGTCGATCATGGCAATAAGCAGCCCGGCGCAGCTGCGTCAGATGGGGGGTTCAGCTCCGCAATGGCACTGCAAACTCGCGCTGTATGTTTGGTCGTCTGCCAGCCCTCTGCCCAGTGCGCGCCCTGAAGAAAACGGGCTGGGGTGCCTTCCCAGGCTTGCTGACACCGAGCCAGAACGGCGCGCTGCTTCGACGTCCCACGCCCGCGCCTGTGTCACCTTGCCAGACAGATCCCGGCGAGAATTTATCAGGCCAGCCAGTTGCGTCCGGATGCGATCGCGCAACGCGCTGCTTGCGGCTGCGCTTCTGCGACAGCGCGTGGGAGGGATGGCGCCATCCGCCGGACCGCCGCCCAGACCCAGCCGAGCGCATGATCAGGCGTCGTTTACCCGTCCGCCCCGTGCCGGTTTGACGGCTGACGACTTCGCCCGATTGTACCGCCGTGGTTTGGGTGTCTGCCCAAACGCGGTGCCAAATACTCAGAGACTGGGCGTCCTTCGATGATCGCATCCGCTTGAACGGGGCGATAAAGCAAAGGGCGCTTGCTGTGAGGCATCGTCCGCCCCAGCTGTAATACGGGTCTCAGCGCCATGGTCCGTCACGCGATGATGTCGTATTCACGGCGTTCGGATCATCGTCACGCCGCGCAACGCGCGCGAGGCGCACATCTCTGACACCCGACATCAGCATTGACGACACCATCCTGCACGCCCGTCACGCTCACATGCCCACCATGGCGGCAATGGCGGATTGGCCTGAAGATCAAGAACCTCTTGAACGCGAGGGGATTTCGCGTCGTCCGGTTTTGGCCAGGTCCCCTTGACCCAAAGGCGCAGACGAATGCGCTAGGCTGTGTCGTAGTGCATCGGCAACCGGACGCTTCAGGTCGCCCCAATTGCTGTCATCGGTCTTGACCACGGACACAACCGCGCCCGAGACATCAACCATTTTCACCCCGGGAATCGCAAATAACGCTTTGGCCAAAGGTGCGCCCTGCGCCGCAGATGCATCGGGAAAGCTCGCCAAAGCACCGTCCTGCACATCCCTGTCCAACACAAAGCGCATGCTGTGCGGATCAGCGGACGACGTTTCGGCACGGATACGTATCGCAGCGGTCGCTTCAGACATCTTCAACCTCGGCGGCCAGCATGGCGCGCAGGTGACCAAAGGTGTAAATGCCCGAACTGTGGCCATCGCTGAAGCTGACGCCGATGGCATAGTTGCCAAGGCTCCAGATCCGGGTCGGCACGATGTTGAGCGGCACCGTCGACGGAACCAGCACTGCGCGCCCGCTCATCTCATCGACGCAGGCCGCACAGCGACATGCTAGACGCAAATCGCGCACGTCGATCTGCTGGTCGTGGCCATCTTGCCAACGTAAAGTCAGAGTGCGCCCGTCGCGGCGATCCAGCATTACCGGAACTTCGGCTGCACCCCCTGCATGGGCCGGATCGGCTGACGGCTTTGGTTTGCTGGTGTCATCGGCCCATTGCCAGTCAAACGGCGTCGGAATGCCAGCGGCCGCCTTCACACGACCGGACAGGGTCGCAGCAATCTCGCGGTATACCGCAGAAGCGGGTGCGTCGGGATGGGCAATCACCAAAGGGCGGCCCTCATCGCCGCAATCCACGATCGCCGGATCAAGCGGAATGGCACCCAGAAACGGGACGCCAAGGCTTTCCGCGATCTTCGCGCCGCCGCCTTGATGGAAGATGTGCGTCACTTCGTGGCATGTGGGGCAAGTGAAGCCGCTCATGTTCTCGACGATGCCAAGGATCGGCACCTTAACCTGCTCCATCATCCGAATGCCGCGTCTGGCGATTTTCAGGCTGACATCTTGCGGCGTGCTGACCACGACTGCGCCGGTCAGCGGAAAGGCCTGCGCCAGCGTCAGTTGTGTGTCGCCCGTACCAGGGGGCAGATCGAGGATCAGATAGTCGAGCTTGCCCCACTCCACCTCAAGAATGAACATACGCAGGTATTTCGTTACCATCGGGCCGCGCAGGATTGCAGGCTTGTCGTCATCGGTCAGCATGCCCATCGACATAACTTTGATCCCATGCGCAATCGCAGGGACGACCTTACCCGCGGGCGACATTGTGGGGGCTTTGCCAGTTTCGATCCCTAACATTCCGGGCACGGAGGGGCCGTAAAGATCAGCGTCCACCAGCCCGACAACCGCACCTTGCGCCGCCAAGGCCAAGGCAAGATTGGTGCTGACGGTGCTTTTGCCTACACCGCCCTTGCCGCTGGCGACTGCAATGATCTGCCCAAGGTGTGCCATGCCAAGGTCGCCAGACGGGTTGGATGTGGCTTGTGCTGTCGTCATGAGATTTCCTTTGATTTGAGGCTTGGCGTCGTTGATTTCCGGCTTTCGCTTGCGGCGAAATTGACACAAAGACAGCCGAGATCGGTCGGAGCCAGTTCAGCGTCGACGCACGCACAATAGCTGACCGCATCACAGCACGAAAAATGCCGACAATCGCCGCATGTGCCAAAGGCGACGGTATCGCGAATTTTTGCCAGCTCTCCTGCCAATGCGGGTAAAGCCTGCCGCAACGCCGTGCGCAGCTTGCCGTCCAGCCGGTCAATGGCATCTGTCAGGTTATGCAAAGGATCATTGCGCATGATTGCCTGCCCGCTGTGCGTCAGGTCCAACCGAACGCTGCGACGGTCACCGACTGCCTGATGTCGGACAAGATGGCCCTTTTGCATTAAAGACTTAATGATCTGCGATGCAGTGCCCCGCGTCGTGGCATTAAAGCTGGCAAACGCCGACGGCGTCCGGGAAAGTCGATTGGCGCGCGCGAAAAACCGCATGGCCGTCCATTGCGCCGCCGTCAGGTCTGATCCTGCATCGGTCCCGCGTGCTGCCCGCCCAAGATAGACGAGTAGTTCGGCGATTTCTTCTGTGTTGGCTGGACTGTCATTCATGGAGCATTGGTAGCGTTTCGAAACCTTATTGACAAGCAGTTCTTGTCGATATTAGTATCGAAGCGAAATCAAATGTGTAGAAAATGAACAAACCCTTCCCAGCACCCCGCGTGGCCCGCAATCAGACGGCGCGTCCAGAATTCCTTGACGCGCCCACCGAGGCACGGCTTGCCAGATGCTGGCGCGACAAAGGCGATGTCGCCGCCCGCAATCGTCTGGTCACTTCGCACCAAGCTCTTGCGATTGCGGCGACCAGCCGAGCCGGGGGCAAAGGCCGCGAGCTAGATAGCGATCTTCTGCAACATGCAAATATCGGGTTGTTGAAGGCGGCAGATCGGTTCGACCCAGACAAGGGTTTTCGTTTCTCCACCTATGCTGCATGGTGGATCAGGGCGGAAATCCAGGACTACAAGATCCAGGGTTGGTCCCTCGTAAAGCTTCCCAATTCAGCATTCGGCCGTAAGTTGTTCTACAACCTGAAGCGCCTCGAAACCCGACTGGTGGCTGAGGGCGAAGTTTCACCCGAACACCTTGTTGATCGAATAGCGACTGATCTTGGGGTTACGCCCGAACAGGTTGTGTTGATGCAACAAAGACTGGCCGCCCCAGATGGGTCCCTAAACCGTCCCGTCAGTGACGATGGTGGCACAACGCAACTGCAAGATCTGCTTGAGGATCCGGATGCGGACGTCGAAAAGGAAGTTGGCGCACGTTTGGATTCCCGTGCCTTCTGGACCACAATGTCCTTCCATCTAAACCGTCTGTCAAAGAGGGAACAGGAAATCATCATAGAAATCTATGTGTCTGACACGCCAAAAACGCTGTATGCGTTGGGCGAACAGTTTTCCGTTTCCCATGAACGTATCCGCCAGATCCGCGAAGCCGCTCTTACCCGACTGCGTGCGTCGTTTGCGGATACAGTTGCTAGCCGATGACACATCGCAGGTGAAGCCAAGAGCGGATTGTCGAGTCCAAGACCCGAATGTTTAAGCAGCACCGCATAGCCACATTGCAGCTCCCCCAGTTTGATGGGCAGCGCATATATTCACCGACTTTCCCCAACTTTGACTCTTCCACCAGTGCAAAAGCCTCCCATCATGGCAGAAACTTAAGATGTAGTAACTGGGCGTTGCCTTTAACTATCCTTCAGTGTCGTTCTGCGCAGGGCCTGCGATATCAGTCACAAGACCGATGTCGGAAAACCCAGCGGCATTAAGCAGACCCATGACCACAGCAACACGGTTCCAGTCATTCCGACCGTCAGCACGCAGGAATATCTTGTTGCTGTCGCGCTCGGCGCCGATCGCTTGCAGTTTCTGGACCAAAAGCTCCTGCGGCGTTTCCGTTTCTTGGATCATCACCCGGCCGTCGACCGTAATCGTCACGGTCAGCGGCTCTTCCTCATCGCCGGGCAATGTCGGCGCAGAGGTTTTAGGCAGATCGACCGGAATACCAACAACGCTCAAAGGTGCGGCAACCATAAAAATGATCAACAGCACCATCATGACATCAACAAATGGAGTGACGTTGATGTCTGAAATTGGCTGCTCTTGGTAGGACCGGCGGCGACCGCGTCTGCCCCCGCCACCCCCTAAATTCGCTGTGCCTGTGCCCATGTCAGCTAGCCGACTGTCTGCTAAGAATAGTCGCGAATTCATCAGCAAAGGCTTCGTAGCCACTGACGATCTCCGCACTATCAGTTGACAGCTTGTTAAAGAAAATCACGGCCGGAATAGCGGCAAGAAGGCCAATACCCGTCGACAGCAACGCTTCCGCAATACCGGGCGCGACAACGGCAAGGTTGGTGTTCTGCGCTCCGGCAATCTCGATAAAAGCATTCATAATGCCCCATACCGTGCCGAAAAGACCGACAAATGGGGTCGTTGAGCCGATCGTCGCCAAAATTGGCAGACCTTTACGAAGCTTCGATGATTGCTTGGCGATCGCCACATCCATCGACGTGTTTATGCGCGTAGTGGCCTCAGCGATCAATGCGCCATCTTGGCGATGCGACCTGCGCCATTCGAGCATGCCGGACGCGAATATATTCTCAGTGGAACCCTCCGGTTCCGCCCCGATCTTGTCGAAAAGGGCGTCCAGAGGCTCGTTTGACCAGAACGCGCGGTCAAAAATGTTAGCCTCAGCCCGGGCTTTGCGATATTGGATCGTTTTGTTGATGAACACTGCCCAACACCAGAATGACGCTGCTATCAGCAATATCATGATGATTTGGACGAGAATTGTCGCGCGTGCGAACAACGCCCCCATTGTGAATTCTTGTGCTACTTCCATCTGCCTGCTCTGCCTGTTTGCCCAATTTTTGGGTTCAGATTATCCGGCAAGTAAATTCGCCCAATATCCGGGCGAAGCCACCATCCAGCTTTAAAAAATGCATAAAAGTCAAACGCGGTTTTCACGGTAGGTTCTGAATTGTGATTGATTAGAAGCCATAATTTCAGAGGAATGCTCCGAGACATCTGGCATCGCCGACCATTTCAGATTGCCGTCATACCGCCACGCCATCTGGCCACTTTCATCAAGCGCAAAGAGGTGCAGCCACCGATTATCGAACAATGAACGCACGCCGTCATGCCGCCTAAGAACATCACTAATTGCCTCTCGAGGGGCCTCGATACAGACGGACAGGCGCAGCGGTTCATGTGCATAGGTGTCGCCTTCGTGGACCGATTGCCACGGTAGTCCTGCGCGCAAAGTGCCGCCGTTGCCTTCAACCACACCGATGCCACCCGTCACATTGTGCAAAAGCTTGTTACCAGAGCCGAACGTTTCTGGGGCCACGGTCGATCCGTAGTACTGCAGACTGATCCAGCTGGCTACAACCACAGGGGCGGTCATGATTAACTCAAGTACGCCAAAATCCTTGTCGTTGGCCCAATCGTAGTCATGCAGAAAGGCACGCCCTTCCATGTTTTTTCCTGCCGTGCGGCGGCGCGGCGCGGCGATGAATGCTTTACATCCTGCCAATGCCCACTCGGGCCGCGTCTCAGCCCAGTCGCGGCTTCGAGGAATAATGTCGAGTTCATCCATGGCACGGGGCAAACGCAGCGACCGCTCGCTGCGCGTGGCTTTGCCTGCCGCCAAGAACCAAAAACGCGCTTTTTCAAGGTCGGTACTATGGGTCGAAGACTGACAGTCTTGGGTGTATAGCGTCACTTGATCTGTCGTTGTGTCATGCAGGGCTGCTACAAACAGGGTGTCATCCGGGATCACGATGTCACGCTCAGCCAGTCCTTTTCGCACATCTGCGCTGTTCAACAGCCCTGCGAGCAGGCGGGCGTTCACCTCGCCGGAATAACCGCCGCAGGCACCACAATGCAGACCGCTTGCGAAAGGGTTGTTGACGACATTTGCCCCATGTCCTGCCAACACGACCAGCCGCGCAAAATTGCTTGTAAAGGACATCGCGCGAAGGATCGTCTCGGCAGCGTTCGTTTGCGCGGTAATGTCGAGAGCAGGGTCGAGGCGCGGGGCCGGTCCTGCCGGTTCTTCAGTCGGGGCAAGGTTCAGCGCATCGCGCACCAGTTTTCCAGCATAGATCGGGCCTGTCGCTTCCACGAAAGCAAAGGACGAGACCGCGGCCAGTTTGAAGCGGCCCCAAGCGCGATTGGCGCGTGCCTTGAAGCGGGCGGTCTGGTCGGCATCTACGTCGTCGCCTTGTGAAGTTGACGTGATACCGGGGTTCAGCAGAACGGGCAGACGCAATTCATCGACATCTGATGCAAACCCTTTGTGTGACGCTGTGAGGCCAAAGAAACCCGCAAACCCAAGGGTTTGGATGCTTGGATAGACAGCTTCCAAGGCGCGTCTGAACACTTCGGAGCGGACGTCGATGCAGAAGGCTGCCTGCAATGCGGGGCGTACGTTGGATGCCAATGGAGCTGGATCGGCAAAGGTTTCAGCTAGATTGCGCTGCACCGCTCGCTCCCAAGCTTCTTGAAGAATAGCATTGACCGTCAAATCCGCGTCCGGGGTTATGGGTGCCGCATGTGCTGCTTTCACCATGTTCCACTTGTCAGCTATTTGATCTTTGTACTGCTCGAACAGGGCTTCTTCCCACAAAAGCCGGATGGTCAGGATGTCCGTGATCGTGTGATCGCTGCCACCTGCCAGTTCCGCCTGCCAGAGGTGATAGCGCGCGACTTGCGCCCACCCACCCAGTGAAAAAAGAAGTTGGTGCAGATATGTTTCAAGCGCGCCATCAGACAGCTCTAGCCGATTTGCCGCCCGAAATTTCGCCTCATCAGCTGTATCGGGTGTTTCGTTGACGAATTGACTAAACCCTTTCAAGCCAGCAATTTCAGGGGTCAAATCGTGGGTCGCATTCTGGCGCCACGCATCATAAGCACCGCGTCTGCGCGGCGCCTCCCAAAGAGCCTGACCCTGATCAAAATACCCTGCTGCCCACACGCCAAACCGATCCGCGATGACACCTGGCCAGTCGATGCCGGATATATCCGCTGCAAGGTCAGCAATGGTCGGCTGCGGTGTTGGTGTTGCGGCAACGCACCCTGCCAAATTTTTCAACTCGGCCAGATCAGGCAAGTTTGTGACATCTTGTGCTTCAAGTGCTCCGGTGATGTCTGCATCTGTTATCGTGCCATCCGCGATGCGGGTTTCGTACCAGTCGCGTGGCATCGTTACGGGCACGCCGCCGACACGGCCTAATCGTGCGCCGACTTGCGCCAGTGTCTCTGTCGCCTGACCCAAAAACGGGTTCACAGCGACGGAAGAGGCAAGCGGCCAGGCGGGTGGAATAGCGCGCGCAGCAGTATCGCTGGCTTTAACGAGAGTTGAGAGTGAAACGTTTGAAGGCGTGTTCATGTATGTGTCCCTTGGCATCAATCAGGAGTAGTTCGTGGATGGTCTGTTTACTCCTTGCATCAGCATATTCCGGTGATGCCTTTTTCAGCACCATCGTCTAATTTACTTTTTGCATTCGTTAAGAAAACGCGCCTGCCGCGACTTTCATCCCTTGAGGGCAAATTGATTTTTCATCCAGCCTGTCCGATTTCCGGGGATGAAATCCAGACCAAGCGCGTTTGTGTTCCTGATAGCTGTTTTGAAACAAGCCTCATGGCCAAACGATCCCTTAGTTTGAAAAGGAACTCCGAATGTATGCTCATCTCACCACGCGCTGCACATCACTGGATGCCAGCGCCAATGTGCGCGGAAGACGTCGGCATGGCGTTGATGCTGAAATCGAGGGCGTTCTGATAAGGGTGCATCGCGCTTGGGTCGAACGGCGAGAAAATTATTGGAAAAAGACCGCCGCAGACCGCAAAGCGTAGGCCTTCTGATCGACATCCCACTAAGGCAGGCCGTTGCGATACAGCCATCCTCAGCCTTGTAATTATTTAATCAGCTTCAAGGAGACACGCTCGTGTTGAGTGACATTTTACCATTTTTGGCCCCTCTAGCCCTTATTGTCGCCTCTGTGCTTGCTTTTCGCGGGGCAGCGATGCGACCGGTTGCGGTGTTGCGTATTATCGAAAAAGCCACCCTTGTCGCTTTGGCCGCGGCGGTCCTGTCGTCTCTTACCTTGATGACTGAAGGGTCTGCGACCAGCGGTCTTATCGGTTTTTCGGGGATGGGTATATCGGCCCGCCTGGATGCAGTCAGCGCAGTGATGTTGCTGTTGGTCAGTTTTGTCGGCTGGGTCGTTGTACGATACGCCGCGACCTACATGGATGGTGAGCCGCAGCAAGGACCTTTCACTGGTTGGCTGTGCGCGACGCTGGCGGCAGTGATGATGCTCGTGATCGCAGGTAACATCTTGCAACTTGTGCTGGCCTGGATCGCAACCAGCCTGTTTTTGCACAAGCTTTTATTGCATTATCCAAACCGTGTTGCAGCACAAAGTGCGGCCCGCAAAAAGTGGATCACTGCGCGGATAGGTGACGGAGCCTTGCTGGTCGCGGTTGTTTTGCTTTTTGTTAAGTATGGCACAGGCGACATCGCAGAGATTTTGGCGGCGGCACGTATGGGCGAAGGCCAAGGAGGGGCCGGTTGGATAGCGGCAGCGCTGGCCTTTGCGGCGATCCTGAAATCAGCGCAATTTCCAATGCACGGATGGCTTACAGAAGTTATGGAGACGCCAACGCCGGTGTCCGCCTTGCTACATGCGGGCGTTATCAACGCAGGCGGTTTTTTGTTGATCCGGTTCGCGGATGTGATGCTGTTGGCCCCAGGTGTGTTGGCTATATTAGTCATAATCGGTGGGTTCACAGCGCTGTTTGGCAGTCTGGTAATGCTGACTCAATCGGCGGTAAAGACGTCGCTGGCATGGTCGACCGTAGCGCAAATGGGATTCATGATCTTACAATGCGGTTTGGCGCTGTTTCCGCTGGCCCTGCTGCACATCGTAGCCCATTCACTCTACAAAGCGCATGCCTTTTTGGCCTCTGGGATGGCTGTTGATAGCATCGCTGCAATACGCCGGCCGGGTCCTGTAGCCATCCCCAATAACCTTGCGGTGGGCCGTGCGTTTCTGATCGCTCTGGTCATCTATGGGGTTGTCGCCTTCTTCTTTGGCGCCACAGGGAAATCGCCACAAGCAATTGCTCTTGGTGCCATTCTGATCTTTGGCGTTGCATACCTTCTGGCACAAGGTCTGGCGGACGCGGCCCCCCGCGTCCTAACACAACGCACTGCCGCCTTTTCAGTCGCTGCCGCGGTCGGGTATTTTACGCTGCAAAACGGCGCCGAGTGGCTAATGAACGGCACATTGCCCGCAACACCAGCACCAGGCCCCCTAGAATGGGCACTGATCGTTCTGACGTTGCTCAGTTTTGGTCTTGTCGCCGTGGCGCAGGCGATGTTGCCGCTCTGGGCCTATCATCCTGCGGCGGCGGGCATGCGTGTGCACCTGTCGAATGGGTTTTATGCCAATGCCGTCTTTGACGAATTGCTGCGCAGTCCAACGACTTCGAAATCCCACATTCCATTCGCGGCGATTCTAAAGGCGCTGAAGAATCAGTTGGTTTCACTCAACACCTTTGTTCAAAAAGAATTGAAGCACCCAGCTCCCGATTGGCTGAAGTCGCGCACGCCCAAAGAAAACGGGTCAAATGCAAATGGACGTAAGCAGTTCAGCGGACTGGGAATTTCGATTGCTCTCATACTTCTTGGAATGTTTGGCCTACCAATTTTTGTTGCCCTTTTCTTGGTAGTCTAGTTTGATCTGAAGTGTCTTACGTCAGCGCTTATGGCCCCAAATTGGACCTGTCACGGCTGAGTGCCGCTCCTTTGGTAGCATTTACTGCACCAAAGGAGAGAGACTATGGGACTTAAATGAACGGACGAATTTCGCAAGGATGCGGTGTCGAGAGAGGATTTGAGACTCGCTCAAGAGAATGGCGGCCAGTTCTTCGCGGGCCTAAAGCAATGAGATTTAGGTTTGTCCACTGCCCGGCACTGGGCTGGAAATGCCCCCCTTTTGGCAGGCTGCTACACATTCGCCTGCCGGTCGGCGGTACGTGTTCGAACGGAACGTGGCTTAAACGAACACTTCGGGTGCCACGAAATCGAGACAGGTTCAAAATTACCTCGGTTACTGTTTCGACGTCTGGAATGTCAGAGAATTCCAGCCCGGCTGTTGTCGGCATTTTTTGCAACAACCGGTCCTAGTCTTTTTTGTTATTAGTTCGCGTTTACATCTGCAATGACGTGACTTCTGAGTCGGACAAATCCATTTTTAATCCGATCCAGTCGTTGCCAATATCGAACACCTAGGTTTGACTTAAAGTTCCCACGTCCAGCCACCCCGACTGCACTAGATTTTTCACCTCAGGACTGGCACTGATCGCGGCATTGATTGCGGCTTCCGGAGCTGCAATTCGCGCAATCAGGCGCAGGGCATCATGGACAGGTTTGCCGTTGAGAAACAGGCTCTGGTCCGAAAGCCCGCCTCTCAGTCTTCCGGACGTTCCATCCAGCAAGCCGATCCCACCATATGCACTTTGGACCATTTTGTTACCGCTACCGAAGTACTGCGGGGATACCGTTGCGCCATAGTATTGGAGGTTGATCCGCGCGGCAGCCAGCAGAGGGCCGCCAACGATTTCTGCAAGTATTTTGCCGTCAGGATCGTTGGCACCTTCGTAGTCGTGCAGGAAGACTTTGCCTTCAAAATTCTGGTTTCGTGTTGCACTTCGTGGAGCCGCTACGAACCAGTGGCAACCGGCGAGACCCCATTCCGCACGCGTCTGAGACCAGTCCCCACCTCGCGCGTACAGGGCGCCGCCCCGTGGCGTAGCGGGCAGATCGGTGGACCGCTCGGCACGCACCTTACCGCATGCTTGATCAAGGGTATCTTGAAGCCACCTGATCAGTGGCGGATTGCGGTCCCCCACGGGGTCAGTGACGAAAAGCGTCACCGTATCACCCGTCGTGTCGTGAAGACCGGCTCGGAACACTGTTTTTGAAGGTATCTCAATGCCGCGACGCGCCAGCAATTTGCGTAGCGGTGTTTCGTTGAGGAGGCCCGAAAGGGTGCGGGCGTTCATGGCTCCGTCATGTCCTCCACACGTCGCGCACTGTAAGAGGCCGCTTTGCGCATCGTTGGTGACACGTGCCTCATGACCAATGAAAACCACAACCGGCGCGAAGTCCTTCGTCAGGTCGATGGAGCGTAGTGCCGCTTCCGCAGCATCAGCCGCGGCCTCGCTTGAGGGGTCGAGCGTCAATCTGGGTAGGCTCCCGTAGCCGACGACACGGCGATCGTGGAACTGCGAGGAATCAACGAGTGACCCTAGTCGGAGGATGCCCGCGGCCCCGACATAAGCAAAGCTTGATACGGCTGCACGCGAGAAACAGGAAATGGCCCTCTGGAGCTTGCCATGAATATGTAAACCTTCAACGTCTTCTACATTGGACGGTTGATTCACTAAGGGAAGATTGGAAAAGCCAGCTGTTCCGTAGGTTTGAATTTCAGGCTCGATGATCTCAAGCGCACGCCTCAGTCGTTCGGAGCGGACGTCCATGCAGAATACAAGCTGCGCTTTGCATGATACAGGTTTAACGGGCTCGGCTGCGTCGCCCGCTTGCGCTAGCAATGTGTCGAGGCGGCGGGCCGACGCCAGTTCTGCTGCTCTTTGCAAGACAGCGTCGATCAAATGCTTCGTCCCCACCTGCAGCGGCTCTCGATGCTTAAGGACCAGAGCGTCCCATTGCGGACCCACATCCTCAGCATAGCGCGTGTGAAGGGCCTGCTCCCATGTCAAGCGGATGGCGAGCAATTCTGCAAAAGTAGTGTCGCGCGTCTGGGCCTGTTCCGCTTCCCACAGGCGGTAGCGTCCGAGTCCGGCCCATCCACCCAGATCACATAAAAGGCGGTGAAACACTGATGGTGCTGCATCGTTGTCGATACCAAGTGCGGCGCAAGCGTCTCCGATAGCGCGCCAATGATCGTGCTGACTGTTGCTGATCGTGTCACGAAAACCAGAGAGGTCGAAGATCTCAGGCATCCGGTCCGCCATGGCCCAATCGCGCCAACTGTTCCATGCGCTTTGGTCAGGCTCCGGTGCCCAAAGGAGTTCACCGGAGTCAAAATGGCATTGTGCCCAGGTTCCTATCCGCTCGGTTACAAGATTTGGCCAATCGGTTCCACTGTGTTCAGCAGCGAGGTCTGCAACGGTAGGAATGGCCTGAGGTATGTCATTCGCAGAATGAGCAGTTTCGAGGATGGCCTGCTCACTCAGCTCAAGGTCGGGAGCGATTTCAGACCGCGATATACGAATATCATCAAGAGTAATTTCTCCCTTCGCAATGCGCCCCAGCTGGACCGATCGGCTCGGAAAAATGTATGCTCCTGCACTGCGCTCTAGGCGCGCGGCGACAAGAGCGATAGGTGCGTCGCTCAGGCCGATGAAAGGATTCACCGCTTCGATATGAGAAAGTGGAAAGAGCGGTGTGATCTTACGGACGGCGTGTTCAGCCGCGCCGATGAGTCCCAGCAAATCGGGCGAGACGTCTTGATTCCGAATGAGCATCGATCAAGTCTCCTTGGATCTAGGGTTGGCTTTCCAGGTGCTGGCGAAACGGTCCATCAGTGCGTTGAGGTAAAATCCATTCGTGACATGGACATGCATCTCGCGAACGACAGGATGGGTGGCCCAATGCGGCAATAGTGCCTGCAAAACAACGACTGCTGCGAAGCTCAACAGCGCCAGCGTGATCAGCATCCATTCCAGCAAACCCACGTCTGGTGTCGGGGGCAATGTGCCAGCGGTCACTCTCTGGGCGACCCATTGAAAGGTTAAATACAATGCGGCGAACAGGACTGAAGCCCACGCAGTCGCAAAACCCAGTTCACGCGGTGCTGCATCTGCAAGGCCTTGCGCCATCAGATACCCCACCCCGAAGACGAGGATTGCACCAAGCACCACCGCCTGTGGAGATCTTTCCACGAGGCCAAGTGGCAGCACGACAAGCGCATAGACCGTGATTGCGATCCCCATTGCCAGCGCGACTTTGTGGGCCGAAGGGTGTACAATAGGGCCGAGCTGTCGCGCTGAACGAGCTAGATGACCTGCCCCTGCTGAGGTCAGAAATGCGTGGGTTTTGTAAAGCGCGTGCGCAACGATGTGCAGCAGTGCGAGGGGGAACAACCCCAGGCCAGATAGCAACATTATGAACCCCATCTGCGAAACCGTGGACCATGCCAGCGCGGTCTTTGTGGCTGATTGCGTCAACATGACGACGGATCCCACAAGAGCCGATAAGCCCCCAACAATGACCAGCATGGCCAAGATGAAGGGCGCGCCGAGCATCACGTCCGCAAAGCGGATCAGCAGAAAACCACCCACACTCACGACACCAGCATGGAGAAGCGCTGAAACTGGGGTAGGGGCCTCTATGGCATCGATCAGCCAACCGTGGACTGGAAGCAGAGCCGACTGCATCACCGCCGCAATGGCCAGACATAAAGAGGCAAAAAGTGCTGCGACAGGTATGTCACCTGCGCGTGCCGCCGCGTTGATATCGGCTATATTGGACGTGCCATAGGTTGCGTAGAGAAGCATCAAACCAACCGCCAACGCAATATTTGCAACCCGCGCAAAGATCAATTTATTGCGTGCGGCGCGCTGAGCTCCGGGCCGGTTTGGATAGAATATGAGAAGTCTGTTCACACCAATCGCGGTCGCCACCCAACCGAGGCCCAATTGCACGAGGTTCCCGGCCGTAACCAGCAAAACGATGCCCGCCAGCGTGACACACAGCCAGAAGGTAAAATACCCTTCCCTGTCTTCACCTTGAAGATGCGTCGCTGAAAAGCGCAAAATTACCCATGCGAGAACGCTCGTCAACAACAGCAAGATTACCGATACTTCGTCCAGCAGAACTGAGAAGCCGAACTGTCCCAATCCGAGAACGGGTGACGTTGTGGGTCCGTAAGTAATGACGTGCAGGGCTGAATATGCTGCCAGACCGATGCCGACCAACGCCGCCCGCTCAGCCCATTCAGGTGGTGTGACGGGCATGGTTGTCTCGCGCAATCTGCTGGCACCGGCTGCCAAGAGAACGAGGGGGAATATTAATACTATCCAAGCGATCGCCATCTTTAGGTCTCCGTTTCAGAAGCGTTAATTCGAATTATGGTTGGTATTTTTATAGAAAGGCTTTGAATGCTAAGACATTTCGCTCTGATCAAGTCGGGGAGACGGACACCTGCACCCAGCTTCACACTCTTTAAGCCATCATCCACAAATGTGGTCCTATCTCACCAGATTAGCTCAGCGGCTGAATCAGAACTGCAAAATCGATAACATGGGTAAATGGACTTCCCCGAGTTGGCCTGTTTGAACGCCCACTTAATCCAGCGGGTTGCCGTGACGGGTCACCTTTTAACTGGAACATTGACCGCTCCTGTAAGAGAGGCGTTTTTGGAAACGTTCGGGGAAACTACCGTGGGCTACGTTTGACCGCGTTGTGGGTAAAAATTATGGTAAACTCCTTTTCCGTTTGGCAGGATCGTTGATCATGTTGAAAACTTTTCGCCGATTACTACAAGAACGCTGGGCGACCTTTTTTCATCCCTTTGAACACTAAAATTCACGTGCAATTCTGAAGCTGTCCACCCACAGGTTCGGTGCGGTTAGGCCAGTTTGGTTGCGTGAGGGCGCCCTCTGGTGGGGCCATAGCCAGATGGACCTAAGTATCTTTGGCACAGCACAGGGCGACAGCTGCCCATCGGCCCAATGCGACATGGTTCTGGGCCGGTCTGATGCTCCTGCGGGTGGGCAACGACCCTATTGAGCGTACTCGCCTGTAGGCAGAGAGGGTGAAACTGATGCGGGTACCGGCGTGAGCGTCGTGAAAAGAGCCAGTCCGATCGCTATGCTTAGGATCGCGAGCGCCCCGCGCTCTGGTCGAAGTAGGGTCGTAGTGGGGCGGCGAAAGAACAGAGCGTGGGCACGTTTGGCTGGCAACAGCTTGAGAGCTGGCTCTGGCTTCGAAACGCTGCGCACCATCCCGAGCACTTCGCCCGGCGCCGCAGGTTCCATGCGAAGCCCTGCGTAGTGGAAAATCAGGCCACCCAGTCCCGCGAGAACCCCGGCAGTCGCAATTGGCAGGAGGTCTGCCAGAGAGGCGGTTTTGGCGACGTCCGGCGAGATATTTGCGACCCCCAGACCAAAGATGACCAGGGCCGTCATTGCAAGCCATGGAAGGGCGACGTCGCGCGCAGTCTCTGGTTTGTGCGCGGCGCCCGCCAGCAAAAAGAGCGCGCGTAGCATGAGAAGTGAAGTTCCGAGGCTCGCTACAAAGAGCGCTGTCCCTAGCCAGATCGACCACCCAACAGGCGCACCCTCCAGCGCGGTTTTTAGGTCTGTCTTGGCCAACCAACCGCTTGTGCCAGGCATCCCGGCAAGGGCCAGTGCAGGAAGCGCCATGAGAGCCAGCACCGAAGTGCGCATAACACCCCGGTCCACGGCCCAGACGGCCGGGACGCCAAGGAACAGCGCCGCCTTGGCAAAAGCGTGATGGGTCGCGAGTATTACCAGTGCCGGCGCGATCAGCACCCACGCCCCCGGTGCGGCAAGGGCTGCGGCAAGCCCCAGCAGAATAAGGCTCATCTGGCCAATGCTTGAATAGGCGAGTACCGCCTTAGGATCTTGTTGAACCAGCCCAAGCACGGGTGCGAGAATGAGACCGGCCAGCGCCATCGCGGCAAACGCCACCGCGATTTCGGGCAGGGCGGTTTGACCGAGCGGCAGAACAGTGATCAAACCGAACAACCCGGCCTTCAACATGGCACCCGACAGCACAGCACTTGCCGGTGCGGGCGCTGCGGCATGTGCCAGTGGCAGCCAAAGGTGCATTGGAACGGCGCCGAGTTTGATCAGGAACCCCAATGAGACCAGCACAGTTGCAAGCAAGGGCACGGTGTCGCCCGTCATGGCAGAGAGTCGCAAATCACCGGTGGCGAAGTGCCCCAGCGCCAGACCGGCAAAAAGAGCGACCTCGCCAGCGATAGCGAAAACGATATAGACACGCCCCGCAAAGGTCTGCGCAACACCGCCGCCGTGCAGCACCAGTCCCCAAGACGCAAGGCTCATCATTGCGAAGAAGGTATAAAACGCGGCGATGTCCTGCGCGATTAATAGGCCCAGATTGCCCGTCATCGCAAAAAGAAAGCAGGCGATGGTGCGGTCTTGGGCGGGGTCACGTGCCAGCAGCCTGATCAACTGCCAACCGGCAAGGCTCCATAGAATTGAGGTGAATATCAGAAAGGTCGCTGCGGTTTTGCTGACCGCAAAGTCGGTTCCCAACAGCAGCCAGTCCAGACGCAGGGGCATGGGCCCCGGATCGGCTAGACCCGCCAGCAATGCGGGTAGCGGTGCAAACGGAACAAGACCCCGAACATAGGGTCTGAGCCGCGGAATGCAAAACGCAAGAACCAGGACCATCGGAACAGTGGGCACAAGCCAGAGTGGGACTTCGATCATTGGTATTCCAAAGAAACAATAAAGCGGGTCCAGCCAAGCGGGCTAAACGATGCATTCGCGAAAAGACCGGCTGCTATGATCAAGACGGCCGTCATGGCGGGCGGCAGGGCAAGCATCCAGCCGAGCTTGCGGCGGACCGGTGCGGGGTCTGGTGGATCAAGAAACCATGCGCGATAGAGGATCGGCAGAAAATATGCGGCATTCAGCAAGCTTGACCCGGCGAGCAGCGCAATGACCTCTGGCTGCCCCGCTTCAAGACCGCCGAGACCAAGATGCCATTTGCTCATAAATCCAGCGAGGGGGGGAATGCCGATCATTCCAAGCGCTCCGACTGTAAAGGCAAGCATCGAGATTGGCATAAGACGGCCCATGCCGTTCATTGCGCTCACAGTCTTGACCCCGTGCGCCTCGGCAAAGTTACCAGCCGCGAGGAACAGGGTGATTTTCATGATGCCTTGATGGATCAGGTGCGTCAGTCCGCCAATCGCGGCCAGAGGTGAGACAAGCGCAATCCCAAGCGTGATGTAGCTGACTTGGCTGACAGTCGAGTAGGCAAGTCGCTTTTTCAGATCATTCTGCGTCAATGCGCAGACAGAACCCCATATTATCGTAAAGGCGGCCAGTAGCGCGAGTGGCGTGGAAAGACCAAGTTCCTGAACGTTTTCAATCCCGAATACATCATAGACAATGCGCATGATACCAAAGGCGCCCGCCTTGACGACTGCGACAGCATGCAAAAGCGCGCTAACCGGTGCGGGGGCAACCATTGATAGCGGTAGCCAGCCATGCAGCGGCACCAGCGCCGCTTTGACGCCGACGCCTGCGATCAGCAGCACAAAGATGATGATGAGGGCTATTGAATCGGTCTGCGGCAGATCGCCCAGCACGCCGCGTGGCGTGAACGTCACCTCACCCGCCAGTGTATAAAGCCAGATCGTGCCAACCGTCAGCGCAAGCCCACCACCCAGCGTATAGATAAGATAGATCCGCCCGGCGCGATGCGCCTCTGCCGTGCCGCGATGGACGACAAGCGGCCAAGTCGCGAGTGTCAGCAGTTCAAAGAAGATTAGAAAGGTAAAGAGGTTGCCCGCCATAGCGATGCCGACAGTTGATGCAACGCACAACGTGAAGAAGCCAAAAAAGCGGCTGCGATCGACCCCATTTTCCAGATAGCCGATCGCGTAGACAGTCGTTATCAGCCACAAAATCGCTGAGAGAGCCAGAAACAGAACCGATAAGGCATCCGCCTGTAAATGTAGGTCGAGCCCCGGTGCGACCGTGAAACGCATATCAGGCGATCCACCCTGCACAACCACGGCAGTCAGCCACACAACCAAAACGAGCTTTAGGGTCGCCGCGGTGAGATTTACAGTCGTCCGCAGTCGGCTGGCATGCTCTGGCATCATCAAGATGAGCGGGGCGACACCGAGCGATGTCATCAGAATCGCGATGGGAAGGTACTCGCTCATTTTGTACTGATCTCCAGAAGACTGAGGGGGAGGGCCGAGGCAAGGCCAAGGACCAGAGCCGATGTGGCGAGCCCAAGTGACGTAACATCCCCTATGCGCCAGTCTGGGTGATGCGCGTTGGCAGCAACATGCGGGCCACCTCGCAGGCAACGCGACACAACGCGAGAAAGATATGCAGCTGATAGCGCCGTGCCGATCAGGATCAACGCGACCCAAACCCATGCGTCCCGCGCGATCAGCCCATCAATCAAGATCCACTTACCTATAAAGCCTGCGGTGGGTGGCAAGCCGATGAGGCTGACAGAGGCGATGGCAAAAGCAAATTCGGCAGCGCCGGGGCGCAGTTCCTTCCGGTTCAGACCCGAGATACGGTCGTGCCCCAGCTCTTCGGCGATGCGCCCGACCGCAATGAACATGGCGGCCTTGGCAAGGGCATGCGACAGCATCAAAAGCGCGGCAGCCTGCCAAAGTCCATTTTGCTGCAAGTTGTCACCTGCAACGCCAATTGCCAGCGTGATCATGCCGATCTGCGCGACGGTCGATTGCGCCACCAGCAGTTTGAGCCGCGTAGCCCGAAGCGCGCCCCAAGCCCCCCAAAGCATCGCGGCAGCTCCCATTATTGCTAGCGCAAAGCGCAGCGCCTCCATGCCCGCGCCCCCCTCGATCGAGATGCGAAGGATGACATAGAGTGCGCCCTTGACGACAAGCGCCGATAGCAAAGCGCTGGCCA
>JAGGNB010000003.1 GCA_017886375.1 Octadecabacter sp. | reverse complement strand
TGCTTGACCGACCGATGACTGAAGGCGAAGCAGGCGTTGGCGCGGTGACATGTGCCATTGACCCAAGTGAAGATGGTCTGCGCCTGACGACCCGTGTCGATATGGCCCCCACGGGTGGCGACGAAGCCGTGGTGATCGAGTCGGGTGACCAACAAGTTTGGGTGTCGCAGCCACAGACTTGGCGTGAGGGCAACGCGCTGTTTTCGCGATCCGACATGATCCACGTCAACGGCGGCGGATTTGCGCTAAACCGGTCAGACGTGCGCATTACGGTTCTAGCAGGCGGTAAGGCTGTCGACATTCGCGGCTGCGACGCTGCGCAGTAGCAGACCTCTAGGCCGTCTTGCGTGCCCAGGCGACGGACAATGCCGTGGCGATATACACCAGCAGCAGCCAGACGAGTGTTACCAGCAAGAAAATCCCGATTGCAGCGGCCACGTTAGCATTAAGCATCGGCATTAGCCTGCCCAAGGGCGCCCATGCGGCACCGCCCAACATGATCGGTGCGACAATGGCAGCAAACAATCCGGCGGTGCCCAGAACGGCAAGTCGGCTTGGTAAAGCAATGGCGCGCGACCCGCTGGAAAGCCCACGTTTTGCGGACCGCACCTGCACGCTGACATCGCCCTGCATCGCCATCAGCGACGGCACGATGAACAAAACAAGCACCATGCCAAAGCCCAGACCATAGACCAGTGTGATGACGGTCGGTTTCAGGAACTCCGCTTGGCTTGACCCCTCATATAGCAACGGCGCAAGGCCAAGAACGGTGGTCAATGTTGTCAGCAACACAGGGCGCAACCGGTCGCTGACCCCGTCAATGATCGCCGGTATCAACGCGCGGGTTTCAGCGTATTCATCGATGGTTTTCACCAATACGATTGAATCGTTGATGATGATCCCCGTCATGCCGAGCAATCCGACGACTGTAAACATCGACAGCGGAATGTCCCACGCCGCATGGCCGTAAATGGTGCCGATCAGACCGAATGGGATGATCGCCATGACCACAAGGGGCCGCGTCCAGCTTTGGAAAACCCATGCCAGCGTTAGGAAAATGCCAGTCAGACAAAAGATCAATCCGGTGCGCGCATCGCTTAGGAAATCATTTTCCTGTTCGCTGAGGCCCGACAAAGACGTTGAAACCCCGTAGGCGGCCTGAACCCGTGGCAGAATATCATCTTGGATCAATGTCTGGATTTCTGCGGCACGGTCTGCATCATCGTCCGTGAGATCGGCAGTAACCGAAATCAGCTGCACGCCATTTTCGCGGCTGACGGTGGAAAAGCCGGTGCGCGATTGGACGGTCACAATGTCGGCCAAGGGCACATAAACACCTGACTCCGCGCGCATCTGGGTGCGATCAAGGAAATCGGCGGTCAGTTCGCCTTCGGGCAGTTCGACACGGATTGTCGCAGACCGTGGGCCTTCGGGGTAGGTGGCCGCTTCGATCCCGCCAAGACGGTTGCGCAACACGCGGCCCAACCCGTCGATGGTAAAGCCAAGCGCCTGACCTTGCGGTGTCAGCTCAAGAATCAATTCCTCTTTGTCATAGGCCAGCGAATCCTCGATCGCTGAAATTTCACCGAATTGCGCCAGCTCTGCCTTTAGCGCCTCAGCTGCGGCCTTAAGGATCTCTGAATTCGCGCCAAAAAGCTGCACGTCAATGTCATCGCCTCCCGGCCCACTGGCCCAACTGCGAAAGCTGACAGTTTCCACCATCGGGTGTTGGATGATCCGTTCCTGCAATTCGGCAACGAAGGCAAAACTGGAATAGGGGCGGCTGTCTGCATCGATAAGTTCAATCGCAATCGCGCCCAATTGATCGGCGTCTTTCGTGTCCGCGCCAGCGATCCCGCGCCCTGAATTGCCACCAACTTCGGCGATCACATAATCGAGCGGGCTGACGCCATAACGCTCTTCGTATTCCGCACCGACGATCTGCGTGACCTCTTGCATGGACTGCATCATCTCAAGCGTGTCTTCGCGGGTCGCACCGGGCAGCATCGCGAAATTGCCGGTCACGCTGCCCTGTTCAGGGGCATTGAAAAACCGCCACTGCACGTCGCCGCGAATGAAACTTGCCGATTGCACGGCAAGCAGCACAATCGCAAACGCCATG
Organism: Octadecabacter sp.; assembly: GCA_017886375.1. Lineage (GTDB taxonomy): Bacteria > Pseudomonadota > Alphaproteobacteria > Rhodobacterales > Rhodobacteraceae > Octadecabacter. Next base: position 6,184 of record JAGGNB010000003.1, on the reverse strand, counting down.
ACCGGATAGCGCGCCCAGATGACACCCGCCATGAAGGGGCGGAACAGGTGTTCTTTCATCCAATCAAAACCACGGTTCACGAACCGCGACGGCGCGTCGTACCATTTGTCGTCACTACTGGCGGCAAGCGATTTGTACATGTGGTGCGGCAAAATGAAGAAACATTCGATCAGCGACGCGATAAGGACGACGATCACCGTAAACGGAATATCCGCGATCAAATCGCCAAACCGCCCACCAACAAGCACCAACGCAAAGAAGGCGATGATCGTCGTGAGGGTCGCAGAAAACACCGGACTGAACATCTTTTTCGCAGCATTTTCAGCGGCAACAGCGGGGCTTTCGCCAAGATGCCGGTGGCGGTAATCAGCGTGTTCTCCAACAACAATGGCGTCGTCCACCACGATCCCCAAGGTGATAATCAGCGCGAACAGCGATATCATATTGATGGTCAATCCCGCCGCATACATCAGCGCAATCGCGCCGCACATGGCCACAGGAATACCCGCCGCAACCCAGAACGCGGTGCGTGCATTCAGGAACATGAACAACAGCGTGACCACCATCGCGAGGCCGAGAAGCGCGTTTTGATACAGGATATTCAAGCGCCCTGTGATCAATTCGGCGCGCGCACGGATCAGATCAATACTGGACCCGGCGGGCAGGGTCGCAGCATAGCTTTGCGCGACCTGTTCAACGGTTTGCTGCACCTTGATGGCGTCGCCCGTCGCGGCGCGGTCTACGCGAATGGTGATCGCGGGATTGTCGCCGACAAAATACGCACGCTCACGGTCGACGCCCTCGACGAACACCCGCGCGACATCGCCAATCGTAAGGGTTGCGCCACTGGCGTCCGTTCGCAAAACAATCGCCTCAATCTCATCGGCGGTGCGTTTTTCGACGCCGGTCCGAACGCGGGCAGATCCGGTTACATCGCCAGCGGGATCGCCAGTCACTTCTTGTGCGATAGCCTCCGAAATATCGGCCATCGTGATGTCGTTGCGGATCAACGCAAGCGACGGGACTTCGATGATCGTGGACGGTGCCGCAACGCCGCGAATGGTCGTGCGTGTGACGCCTTGTGCGAATAGACGCACGGCGAATTCATCCGCAAAACGACCCAATTGTTCTGGCGCAACGGGGCCGGTAATGACCACATCGGTGACGCGGTCAGACCATTGGCCGCGCCGCACGGTTGGGTCGTCGGCGTCTTCGGGCAGATTGGACGTTGCATCCACCGCCAGTTGCACATCTTCGGTCGCCTTGGCCATGTCCCATCCGGGGGAGAATTCCAAGCTGACACGCGCGCTGCCCTCAGACGATGTCGAGACTGTGTTTGTGACACCTTCAACGCTCAGCAGGGCGGGTTGCAGCACTTGCACGATGGCATCGTCCACATCTTGCGCGCCCGCACCGGACCACTGCACGGACACGGTCACGTTGTCGATGATCACATCGGGAAAAAACTGCGCCCGCATTTTGGGGTATGACGCTATTCCGGCGGCCAGTAGGACCACCATCAACAGGTTGGCGGCAGTGCGGTGGCGGGTGAAATAAGACAGGATACCGTTTGTCATGATGTTTAGGTCCCCATCCGCGTTTCGAGGTCTTCAACCACATCAGCAGGAACTTCGTCTTGTTCCAACTGGCCAATGACGCGCGCTTGCACAGGCGGCGGCATCCGCGACCCCTCGACAAAGGCGATCAACCGCGCGCGGCGATCATCATCCAGCGTGATCATTTCTGGGGGTTGCGGCGCGACCGCTTCGGCGTTGGGATCAATCGGCTGCACCGCGATGCCAGCGCCCAAAAGCGGTGAACGTTCCGCGACAATTTGTTGGCCATAAAGCGCGGGTGCGCGAATGATAACGTCATCGCCTTGGCGGCGTAAAACCACGACGGCGACTTCCTCAAGGCGGTTGCCCTCAGCGAGCATCAGCGCGCTGCTGCCCGATCCGATTGCGGTTGACGGCACCATTGCGACACCGCGCAACTCAGGTTCTGTCACGGTCACGGTCACAAAATCCCCGGGGCGCAGACCAACGGCGGTGTCCAGACGCGCAAACAACAAACGGCCGGTCTGACCTTCGCCGACATTGGCGCTTTCGCGGGTGATTTGGCCGGACGCGGTCAGCGTCAGGTCCTGCGCCTCAAGCGTGACGGTGACAGCGGCATCGCCAAGCGCGCCGTCAGCACCTGCCAGCCTTGCATACTGGACGGTGGACAGACGAAACGAGACTTCGAGGTTGTCTTTCTCGATCAACTCCCCCAGCCGTTCATTTGCAGTGACACGCACCCCTTGGGAAATGTTGACTTCTGCCAAGGTGCCCGAAAACGGTGCGCGGATTTCGGTATCCGCCACGCCACGGTCAGCGTCCGCAAGGTTGAGGAGTGCGCGATCAAGGCCCGTCGCGGCCTGATCCAGACGGGCCTGTGCATCTGCCTGCGCTTGGCGGCGCGACAGGACCGCTTGATTTGCCCCGGACAGCGCCAGTTGTGCGGTTTCAACAGCGGCAGCGGTTCCCACGCCGCGCGTCACAAGGTCGTTCTGACGGGTCAGGGCCTGCTGTCGCAAATCCACCTGTTGGTTTGCCGCCGCGAGTTCGTCACGTTCAATTATCAATGCACGTTCCGCATCACGGACCTCAGATTGCGCATCGCGCAGGTCGGCCGCTGTCCGGTCACGGAAAGATTGGGCGTCGCGGGGGTCAATTTTGACGATAAGCTCACCGCTTTGCACCCGCCCCCCGTCAACAAAGTTCGGGGATATTTCAAGCACGGTGCCACTGGACAGCGCCCGCAGATCAAACGTGTTGGTGCTGCCGAGTTCGCCAAAGACCACCAGTTCCGGCGCAATGGTTTGTGGCGTCACGGTCACGACATTGACTGACAAAACCCGTTCGCGCTGTGGAAAACTGCGGGGTTCGGCGTTCATCCGATCTTGCACCGCAAGGCGCACGGTATTGCCTGCCCATGCAAACAGCGCCAGCGTCAGGGCCAGTAGAAAAATTCCAATCAGGCTGCGTCTTAGAAATTGCATGGGCTATGCCTCTGAAATCGGTCCACATTGATTTAGCGAAGGTCCGGTATGAACCGACCTTATAAGTATACGTAGTATACTACGGTCCAGATTATTATTTCCGTCGCTGATGTTCATCCAAACGCGGCAATATTTCGACAAAATTGCAAGGTCGGTGCCGATAATCGAGCTGTTTGACCAAAATTTCATCCCACGCATCCTTGCACGCGCCGGTGCTGCCGGGCAGGGCAAACAGATAGGTGCCGTTCGCCACGCCGCCCGTTGCCCGCGATTGAACAGCGCTGGTGCCGATCTTTTGCATTGAAATCATCGTGAACACCGTGCCGAAGGCGTCGATCTCTTTTTCATAGACGTCGCGGTGGGCTTCGACAGTGACATCGCGCCCCGTCAGTCCGGTACCGCCCGTCGTCAAAATCACGTCGATGTCCGGATCAGCGCACCACGCCCGCAGCTGGTCAGCAATCTGGTCGCGTTCGTCGCGCAGCATTTTGCGATCCGCAAGGGTGTGACCCGCGTCCGTCAGGCGATCCACCAGCGTCTGGCCGGATCTGTCATCAGTCAGGCTGCGCGTATCGCTGACGCTCAGGATCGCGATGCGAACAGGTATAAATGTGCGGCTTTCGTCAAGGGTCATGATAGGTCTTTCAGGCGGGCCTTGAGGGACAACAGATCACCCCAGGCTTCGCGTTTTGCTGACGGGGTAGTCAATAGATAGGATGGCGCGAACATCGGGATCGCGGGCAGGGTGGCAGACCCGATCTCAACATCGGCCCATTCGCCGTGCAGACGGGTCATGCCACTTTTTCCAAGCAGCGCCTGACAGGGGCCATTGCCCATCAAGATCAACAGTTTAGGCGCGGCGAGTGTAATGTGGCGTTGCAAAAATGGCAGCATCATCGCCATTTCTTCTGCATTGGGATCGCGGTTTTGTGGTGGGTTCCAAGGCAGAACGGGGGCTGCGTATATTGGCGCGTCACCGCTGCGTCCCAACCCGATGGCTGCAAGCATTTTGTCCAGCAATGCACCGGTGCGCCCTGCAAACATTTCTCCGGCGCGGTCATCATCGCGGTCGGGTGCGTCGGCTATGATCATGACGGGTGCGCCTGCAATACCACCCGAAAAGACCAGATTGCGCGCGACAGCCTTTAGCGCGCATCCCTCAAACGCGGCCATGGCCGCACGCAATCCGGCAAGGTCCTGGGCCGCATTTGCAGCATCACGCGCGGCGCTGATCTGGTCGATTTCGGGTGCAGGGGTGGCAACAGGCGGTGGGGCGGACGCCAGTGTGGATGGTGCTTGGACGGGTTTGGGCGCAGGTTTGACGTCCTTCAACGCGTAGCGGTCGACGGGTTCATCACCAATCGCCTCATCACAGCCCATTTCGACCTGCCAGTCGAGCAGCGCCTTGGCCGTCCAAAATTCCATACCCGATTCCATGCGCCACTCTAACGTGCTGAAATGGTGAGATCACGCGCTGATCTTGCCGCTGCGCAATCGCCCCCATATAAGCTGCCCAGAATATCGACCAAGAACATCGAACCAAAGAATAATACCAGTCAGACCGGAGGTCCCATGACATTTCGCGCATCGCACTTGCTTGGCATTGAACACCTCCACCCATCTGAAATCACCACATTGCTGGATTTGGCGGACAAATACGCCGAAGATAACCGCAAAGGACGCGCGCATCGTGACGTTCTTGAGGGTCTAACCCAAATCAACATGTTCTTCGAAAACTCTACCCGCACACAGGCGAGTTTCGAGATCGCGGGCAAGCGCCTTGGCGCGGATGTGATGAACATGGCGATGCAGACCAGTTCGACCAAAAAGGGTGAGACGCTGATCGATACAGCGCTGACGCTGAACGCCATGCGCCCCGATTTGCTGGTCGTACGCCATCCCCATTCCGGCGCGGTCGATTTGTTGGCGCAAAAAGTGAATTGCGCCGTGTTGAATGCAGGTGACGGGCGCCATGAACACCCAACGCAGGCGCTGCTGGATGCGCTTACGATCCGTCGTGCAAAGGGGCGCCTGCACCGCCTGTCCATCGCCATTTGCGGCGATGTGGCGCACAGCCGCGTGGCGCGATCCAACATCATGTTGCTTGGCAAAATGGAAAACCGCGTCCGGCTGGTCGGCCCGCCGACGCTGCTGCCATCCGGCGTCGAAGATTTCGGTGTCGAAGTATTCCACGATATGCGCGAGGGGCTAAAAGACGTCGATGTCGTCATGATGCTGCGACTGCAAAAAGAACGCATGGACGGTGGATTTATCCCGTCAGAACGTGAATATTTTCACCGTTACGGGCTGGACGCCGAAAAGCTGTCGTTTGCGAAACCTGATGCCATCGTCATGCACCCCGGCCCGATGAACCGTGGCGTTGAAATTGACGGATCAATCGCCGACGACATCAACCGCAGTGTCATTCAAGAACAGGTCGAAATGGGCGTTGCTGTGCGCATGGCCGCGATGGATCTTTTGGCGCGCAATCTTCGGGCGACGCGCGGCGCAAAAGCTGCGGGGGTCATGGTTTGACCGACGCGCCACCGCTGAATGACGACGAAGTCATTTTGTACAATCACCTGCCCAGCCTTCGGGTGTTTAAGCGGGTGGCCCTGTTCTTGCTGGCTGTCAGTCTGCTGCCGACATTGGCTTTTGCTGTTACGTTTCCTGATACCTATTGGCCGATTGCACCCCTGTTTTTGACGTGTTTCTTGTTGGTTCAAGAACGCTTCACCCTTGGCCGACATCGCGCATGGATCACCAACCAGCGGATTATTTTGCAAGGTGGCGCGGACATCCCGTTAGGGTCCATCGACACGATAAAATCTAGAACCTTCGCTGTGAAGGTGCGCCATAGCGCTGGCGGCAAGCCCCTGCAATTGGTCTACCCTGAAGACGGGCCTGCAGTGACCCGAACCATAGACGCCGCACGAAAGGCAGTGACTTGACCCAAATCAATCCCAAAAACGTTACGGCCAACGAACGCGGTGTGATCCGGATATACGGCATCGATCTGCCTGCCGATCAAATCCAGCTGTTTGCAGAACGCCCGCAAACGGGCGGCGATGATCCTTGGCCTTTGCACGCGTCATTGGGTGCGACGGCGGACCTGAATGAAGACTCTATCGAGATTATTGATGT
>JAGGNB010000203.1 GCA_017886375.1 Octadecabacter sp. | reverse complement strand
AGACCGCGTCGGCTTGACGCAGAATATCAAGTTTTTCGCGGGTAATTTCGCCGGGACAACGGATCGCGAGACCAGGGCCAGGGAACGGGTGGCGGCCAATAAACGAAGCGGGTAAGCCAAGTTCACGCCCCAGCGCGCGCACTTCGTCTTTGAACAATTCACGTAACGGTTCGACCAGTTTCAGGCCCATCTTTTCGGGCAAACCGCCGACATTATGGTGGCTCTTGATGGTGACACTTGGACCGCCAGAAAACGATACGCTTTCGATCACATCGGGATACAATGTGCCTTGCGCCAAGAATTCTGCGCCCTCAATCTCATTGGCATATTTCTGGAACACATCGATGAACAAGCCACCGATGATTTTGCGCTTGGTTTCGGGGTCGCTTTGACCCTCAAGTGCGCCAAGAAACAGTTCTTTTTCGTCGGCGTAGATAACCTTGAGGTTCATGTTGTCGCGAAACATTGTCACGACGTCATCGGCTTCGTTCAGGCGCAACAGCCCGTGATCCACGAACACACAGGTCAGCTGATCGCCAATCGCTTCGTGCAACAACGCGGCTGTAACGGACGAATCCACGCCACCAGACAGACCGCAGATCACCTGTTTGTCGCCGACTTGTTCGCGAATTTTTGCAATCGCGATGTCGCGGTACGCATCCATCGTCCAGCCGCCTTTGAAACCTGCAAGGCGCACGAAATTCTCGTACAACTTCGCGCCGCGCGGCGTGTGGTGGACTTCGGGATGAAACTGTACGCCGTAGTAGTGGCGCGACGCATCGGCAATAACTGCAAATGGCGCATTGGGGGAGGTTCCGTACACCTCAAACCCCGGTGCGATCTTCGAGACGTGGTCACCATGCGACATCCAGACCTGTTCAGGGCCATCGCTAAACCAGCCATCCAACAGATCAAGCGTGCCCGCAGATGTGACCTTGGCACGGCCAAATTCAGCGGTGCCGCCGCCGCCGGAAATCTTGCCGCCTTCAACCAGACCGCCCAATTGTTGCATCATTGTTTGCTGTCCGTAGCAAATACCAAGAACCGGAATACCCATTTCCCATAGACTGTCGGGTGCGCGCGGGCTGCCCGCGCGCGTGACCGAATCCGGTCCGCCCGACAGGATCACGGCCTTTGGGTTCAGGTCGGTCAACATCGCGTCGGTGACGTTCTGATAAGGGTGGATTTCGCAATAGACGTTCTGTTCGCGCAAACGACGCGCGATCAGCTGCGTCACTTGGGATCCGAAGTCGATAATGAGAAGGCAGTCGTGTGTGTCTATGTCCATATTGCCTCGTAAATCGACATGCCCCTGTGTGCAAGGGCGTGGTGACGCGCACAATGTCGCTTTCGCCACCCAATCGCCGCTTAATCCCAAGCGCAAACGCCCTTGCGGTGTAGCGTTTGCAGCAACGAGATTCTTTTGGGGTTAAAGCTATGACTGACGTAACCGAACAAGCACCAGCAAGCGGCGCACGGCGTGGACGCGGCGGCGGCGGGGCTGCGCGGCGTGCAGAACGCACCGCTGTCAGCTTTGACACCGCCAAAACGATTGAGCGGAATATCCCCAACCTTGAGATGCTGTCCGAAGAAGCGCTCGACATTATCGAGGCCAATGCGGAAACCGTTCTCGAAGAGATCGGCGTGGCGTTTGTGGACAATCCTGCAGCGCTCGAGCGTTGGAAATCCGTCGGCGCTGACGTCACTGGCGAACGCGTTCGCATCCCCAAGGGATTGGCGCGCAAGCTGTGTGCAACCGCGCCGAGCACATTTATCCAGCACGCCCGCAACCCCGAACGATCTGTCACCGTGGGCGGCAATAATCTGGTGTTGGCGCCAGTTTACGGCCCGCCGTTTGTGCGCGACACCGAAGGCGGGCGGCGCTACGCAACGATTGCGGATTTTGAAAAGTTTGTAAAACTTGGCTACATGTCAAAGTGGCTGCATCATTCGGGCGGCACGGTGTGCGAACCCACGGATGTGCCAGTCAATAAACGGCACCTCGATATGTTGATGGCGCACATGACGTTGTCGGACAAGCCGTTCATGGGGTCCGTGACAGAACCCAGCCGTGCGCAAGACAGCATTGAAATGTGCGAGATTTTGTTCGGCAAAGACTTCGTGCGCGACAACACCGTGATGACATCCCTGATTAACATAAATTCACCTTTGACGTTTGATGCGACCATGATGGGCGCCTTGGAAATCTACGCCGCACACAACCAGGCAGCGATCATCAGCCCGTTTATTGTCGGCGGTGCCATGGCGCCGGTCTCCGTGGTTGGTACGCTGACGCAGGTTCTGGCCGAAGTCATGGCGGGCGTCGCCTACAGCCAGATTATTCGCCCCGGTGCGCCGGTGATTTTCGGCACCTTTGTGACCTCGATTGACATGAATTCGGGCGCGCCGACATTTGGCACACCGGAAGCCGCACATATCACCAATGGGGCAGGGCAGTTGGCGCGGCGCATGGGTCTGCCGTACCGTTCAGCCGGTTCGTTCTGTGGATCAAAATTGCCCGATGCACAGGCGGCATATGAAACGGCCAACAGCCTGAATATGGGTCTTTTGTCAGGCGTGAATTTCATGCTGCATGCATGCGGCTGGCTCGAAGGCGGGCTTGTCGCCAGCTTTGAAAAATTCGTGCTCGACGCGGACCAGTTAGGCACGCTGCACCACATCGCCCGCGGCGTCGAAATTGACGAAAACGCGCAAGCCATGGATGCCATTCGCGAAGTCGGTCCCGGCGGGCATTATCTGGGCTGTGAACACACCCAAAAGAATTTCAAATCGGCCTTCTGGCGCTCGGAAGTCTTTGATTACAAACCGTTCGAGACGTGGGAAGAAGAAGGCGCGCGCGACAGCCAAGCGCTCGCATCTGTGCGGGTGGCCAAGCTGATCGATACCTATGTCGCGCCACCGCTCGACCCTGAAATCCGCGCCAAACTTGACGCCTATGTGGCCGCGAAAAAGGCATCTATGCCCGACAGCTTTATGTAGGACGGATCCGTGTCGTAGGCCCATAACAGGCCCGCGACACGGGTTTGGCTATGCCGGTGATTGGGCGCGTTCACGCGATGCGTTTGATGTCTTGAGAATCCGCGCTTCACACATCAGGGCCACGATCATTTCTATGTGCCGCGCAACAGAATATTCCGCCCGTTTCGCAACCCGAAGCTGATCAACAACGGCCTCGAGTTCCATCAACCTGACGATCGCCTGACCGGGCCCTGGCAAGGCCTCAGTTTTGAGCAACCGTCGCAGGTGAACGATCCGGTTATAATCTTGCAGTCCGTGGCGCGCTGTTCGGATCAAAAGCGTTGGGCGTTTGAGCCGCGATAACATTGTCAAAACGTCTTCCATAGTGAGTCTCCCTCATTGATTTGCCCACAAAATGACACAACCTATTGGGGTGTTGCGTGTGGATAACCTTGAGCGGTCGGTGCGTTTACAATTGGTTACCATTTAGAAACAATCATAGCGATCTGTGGATTTTGTTAACCTCAGGGAAACAATTGCACGCAAAGGCTGCATAATATTTTCGGACTTGCAGGGTCGAAAATTGGGAAATGAGGACTGGGATGACGGACGCAAAACGCGCAAGCCGCGCGGTACCTGCATGGGTGCCGGTGGACGTGCGCAACTACGTTTTTCACACGGAAATGGGACAGCCCATTCGGGTTTTGGCGCGGTCGCAATCGTGCCATGCTTCAACGATTATGCGTCAAATTCGCAAGGTCGAAACCCGTCGCGATGACCCGCTTGTGGACCGCGCGATCAAAGAATTGGCTGCGGAAAACAGCGCCACACCTAGCCCGAGCAGTTTGGAAATGATGCAGGCCCTGCGCCGCCTGGCGATGCCCGGCACCATTCTGGCCATCGCGATTGGCATGGAACAAGGGGTAATTTTGCGAGACTCAAATCAGGGAGAGGCGGATCACGGCAGCAAATTGCCCTCCGTCACGGCGATGATGTTGGCGTTGCGGGGGTGGATTGCGGGGGGACAGACTGTCGGGCGTGTCCTGCGCTATCGTATCACCCCTGCGGGGCGAGTGGCGCTGCGCGAATTGATGGCGCAAACGGAAAACCGCGCCCGCGCCATGGCCGAGGGACCGACAGCGTTTGAGGGTGCCGCCAGTGGTGTTGGCACATGGATAGGCGGTCCGGACGACAAGCCGATCATGGCGCGGATGGCGTCACAAGAAAGTCCCGTTGTGGCGTTGTCGCGGCGCAAGGACCGCGAAGGGAACCCGTTTTTGAGCCGCACAATGGTGCGCGCGGCGGAGCGGTTGCGCGAAGATTATGAATTGGCGCAGGTCGGTCAGATTCGCGGCCACAAACCGACGCCCGATTGGCAAGATGTGCTCGCTTTGATTGAAACCTACAAGCAGATTGACACAACAGGAAAAGGCGCGGCGCCACAGGTTCGTGCGGCGCTCGCGTTTCTGGGGCCCGGTCTGTCTGAGGTGGCATTGCGGTGCTGTTGCCTGCTCGAAGGGTTGGAAATCACTGAAAAGCACATGGGTTGGGCGGCGCGGTCTGGCAAGGTTGTGCTGCGCATCGCACTGCAACGGCTGGTCTTGCACTACGAAGACAGCGGTGAACTTGGCCCCCGAATTGGTTAATTGTTTTCGCCGAAAGCATCCAGTGATCGTGTCAGCCATGCGCTTTGAGCAATGCTGCAACCCGCACCCTTGAGACCCTTGGACAAATGGCGCAGTCTTGCATAAGTGTTGGGCAAGAGGAGAAGCCGATGTCACCGCGCGATTTGAAAATTCCGGCCCAACGCCACCCAGAAAAGCAGCGTCGCGAGGATAGCCCGCAGCCCAAAAAGCCCGATTGGATTCGCGTCAAAGCGCCAACCAGCGAGGGCTACAAGGTGACGCGCGACATCATTCGCGAACACAAACTCACCACCGTGTGCGAAGAGGCCGGCTGCCCGAATGTTGGCGAATGTTGGTCCCAAGGTCACGCCACGATGATGATTATGGGCGAGGTTTGCACGCGGGCCTGCACCTTCTGCAATATCGCAACCGGCAAGCCACCAGAAGATCTGGACGTGTTTGAACCGGGTCGTGTGGCCGATGCGGTCAAAAAGCTTGGCCTGAACCACGTCGTGATTACATCCGTAGATCGCGATGATGTGCTTGATGGCGGCGCCGAACATTTCGCCCAGACCATTCGCGCAATCCGCAAGCAAGCCCCAAACACCACGATTGAAATCTTGACGCCGGACTTTATTCGATGTGATCCGAAAGTACTGGAAATCGTCGTTGAGGCGCGTCCGGACGTGTTCAACCACAACCTTGAAACCGTGCCGGGCCTGTACCCCGAAGTCCGCCCCGGCGCGCGGTATTTCCATTCGTTGCGTCTTTTGCAGCGGGTGAAGGAACTTGATCCGACGATGTTCACCAAGTCGGGAATCATGGTTGGCTTGGGCGAAGACAAACAATCTGTGACGCAGGTGATGGAAGACATGCGCGCAGCGGATATCGATTTCCTGACGATTGGTCAGTATTTGCAGCCAACACCCAAGCACCACAAGGTTGATCGTTTTGTGACGCCGGATGAATTTGCGACCTACGAAAAGACTGCGTTCAACAAAGGGTTCTTGATGGTGTCGGCGTCACCGTTGACGCGGTCCAGTTATCACGCGGGCGACGATTTTGCGCGTCTTCGCGCAGCACGGATGGAAAAATTTGGCGCGTGAGTTGGCGCGTAATGCTGTCGCAGCTCAGTTAATAGCGAACAACACATCTGCGATGACGGGTAACTGATGGCGCCGTCCGCCACAGATTTTTAATCCAATGCCAGCAAATACGCCGCGATTGCATCACGATCCGCGTCGTTCAATTGCGCGATATTCTCGACTACATCGACCATTTCACCGCCGACAGTGTCAAAATCTGGCGTGAACCCGGTGTCGAGGTAGTAGGCAATGTCACCCCCACTCCATCCCAGATCATCGGGGTGGAGTGACGGAATGCGGCCTTCGCCCGATGGATTGGCCGCGCCTTGCATCCATTCACCCGTTTTTAATCCACCCAACGCGTTGCGCGGGGTGTGGCATTCGGCGCAATGCCCCATGGCTTCCACAAGATAGCGGCCACGTTCCAGTTCTGGTGTGTCTACGTCTTGCATCACCCAGTCCGTGCCCGCGAACAGGAATTTCCAACCGCCAAGGGATCGGCGGATGTTGAACGGAAAGCCAACGTCGTGGGCGCGCGATGGGGTGGCATCGCTTGGCAGGGTGCGCAGGTAGGCAATCAGGTCAAGCGCATCGGGCGGATCCATCTTTGCATAGGTCGTGTAGGGAAATGCCGGATAGTAGTGCGCGCCGTCTGGCGACACACCTGCCATCATCGCATTGGCGATGTCATAATCCGACCATCCGCCAATGCCGTGATCGACATCCATGGAAATATTAGGCGCATAGAAGGTGCCAAAGTCGCTTACAAATGCTTTGCCACCTGCCAGCGCGTCGGTCCCGTCTTCGCTGTGACACGATCCACAGCCCGCAGCCGCAAAAATCAGTGCGCCGTCGGTGGCACTCCCGATCCGGCCAATCTCCAGTCGTTCAGGCGCGAGGGGGCGCGTTGCCGTGACGCTGTACGCCACCGCAATGCCAACCACCCCCGCGCCAATAAACCAGCGTTTACGCATCAATCATCGCGTTGGCGGTATTCGCGGTGACAAGCAGAACAGGCCCCGCCAAGATCACGAATCGCGCCCTGAACAGACGCCAAATCTGTTCCGGCAACCTCTGCCATAGCGGCCGATGCAGTGACCATGCCGTCTTGTTTGACCATGAAATCATCCATGTTTTCCCAAATCGCGGGCAGGGCTTTGACGCCTTCAATCATGTCGTTTCCGGTGCCTTCGGGCCAATATGTCGTCTCATTAATACTGGCCAAAGCCACAAGGTTATCAGCAGCGATCTGGGCTAGGGCGGCGTCATATTCGACACTTTCCTGCGCCATGCCGCCCAGAATGGCGATGTTGTGGGCATAAAGCTGCATATGCGACTGACGGGCTTTGACGGCGGGATTGACGTCCGCGTGGCCGTCAGCCAGTGCCATCGTGCCGAACGCCAAGACTGTAGCGCCTGCGAGTAAAGTAACGGATTTCATCATAAGGTCTCCTGCATCATTACAACAATTACGAAAATCCTAGCACAGCATTTTCCGAACACTCAGCCCAAATTTTGTGCATAGACACACAAAAACGTGTGCAGCTAGGTGAAGCGAACTTTGCCGATAAACGGCAGGTTACGATTGCGTTGGGCATAATCGATCCCGTACCCAACCACGAATTCATCGGGAATGACAAACCCGATCCAATCGGCTTTCATATCCACCTCGCGCCGCGTCGGTTTGTCGAGCAGGGCAATTGATTTCAGTTTGGACGGTTTGCGTGTATTAAGCATGTCGATGACCTGATGCAGCGTATGGCCCGTGTCGACAATATCTTCGACAACCAGCACGTCGCGTCCTTCGATTTGGCCGCGCAGGTCTTTGAGGATGCGCACCTCGCGGCTGGATTCCATGCCGTCGCCATACTCGACGCTTCGAGAAAATCGACCTCGACCGGCAAGTCCAATTCGCGCACCAGATCGGCGATGAACACGAACGATCCACGCAAAAGGCCGACGACGATCAACTTGTTGGTGTCTTTGAATTCGGTTTGGATGATTTTGGCGAGGTCTTCGATCCGCGCAGCGATAGATTTAGCAGAGATCATTTCGTCAATAACATAGGCGGGTTGGGCTGGTGTTTGCGTCATCACTTGCGTCATTGAGTCCGGACCTTGTGCCAATTGCTTGTTATTTCGGCCAAACCATACGACATGGTTTGGTAATGTCACGACCGAAAGCCCCTTATGCCCGCCTATTCTGAAACCAAACGCCTGCCCTATAGCGCTGATCAGATGTATGATCTGGTGGCGGATGTGGCCAATTACCCCAAGTTTTTACCGTGGACAGCCGCCGCGCGGATAAAATCCGTTGATGATATGGGCGATCATTCGGTGATGATGGCTGATCTTGTGGTCAGCTTTAAGGTGTTTCGTGAAAAATTTGGCAGCCGCGTTGTATTGTGGCCCGAGGCGCGCAAAATTGAGACGGCTTATATCGACGGGCCATTCAAATATCTTGAAAGCACGTGGCTTTTTAGTGATGCAGAAGGCGGCTGTGATGTGCACTTTGAGGTCGATTTCGAATTTCGCAACAAGTTACTGCAAGGTGCTGCTGGCATGTTCTTTAACCAAGCGATGCAGACCATTGTCCGCGCGTTTGAACGCCGCGCTGCTGAACTTTACGGGTCGTGATGCATCGGGCAGGGTGGCCCCATGCTAAATGATCTTTCCCCGCTAGACCCTTTTCTGCGTCGAGAAAACAGCCTGACAGTGCCCACGCACTCACTTGCGGTGATGGAGCTGTGTCTTCTTGATTGGGCGATCTGCGGCCTTGGGGCCAAGAACACTCCGATCTCGCTTGGTATGGCGCACTATAGCCTGAATGCTGGCGCTGGGTCGGCGTCGATTTT
>JAGGNB010000076.1 GCA_017886375.1 Octadecabacter sp. | reverse complement strand
CTGTGTGGGAAAGCCACCAATGGCCGAGCTGTGCGCCGATGACCGCAACGCGGACAAAGCTGCTGTTCACGCCAGCGTTCGCAAAGTCTGCTCAAGACCCAAAGCTGCCATTCGAGTTGGATGCGGCGACTGACCAGATCGAACCCGGCCAAGACTCATCATGGCGCGGTGAGCAGCCGTTTATGTGAACCGCACCAGAATTGACCTTCTAAGCGACCAGATCACGGCACAGAACAACCGTTCGGCGCGGCCTTCACTCCAACACCGGTTCCATCTTAGCCGACTTGCGCAACTGTGTGAAAATGACAAGCAACGCTGTGCCCCGCTGCCGGTTCCAGCAGAGGGGGTTTCTCCTCTGTGCAGATGGCTTGCGCTTTTGGGCACCGTGTCCGAAATGGACAGCCTGACGGGGGTGACAACGGAGAGGGCAATTCGCCGTCTATCATCATGTTTTCACGGTCTGCGGGGGCCGGCCGGTCGACGTCTGGCACTGCTGCAATGAGCGCACGCGTATAAGGATGGGAAGGATTTTCATACAGATCATCCGCGTCAGCAATTTCGACAACATTTCCCAAGTACAGCACCATCACTCGGGTCGAGATATGCTGCACGACACTTAAGTCATGGGCGATGAACATCAGAGACAAGTTCATTTCCTTTTGGATATCCATCAACAAGTTGATGACCTGCGCCTGAATCGAGACATCCAGCGCGGAAACAGGTTCGTCGCAGATGATCAGCTTTGGTTCCAGAATTAAGGCCCGGGCGATACCGATGCGCTGGCACTGCCCGCCCGAGAATTCATGCGGATAGCGGTTCACCATGTTGGGCAACAGACCAACCCGTGCCATGACCTTGGCCACGCGTTCACGCATTTCGGTTTTGGGCATCTTGGGAAAATGGGTCTTCAGAGGTTCTGAGATGATCTGGCCGAGGGTCATGCGCGGATTGAGCGAGGCCAGCGGATCTTGAAAGATCATTTGCAGGTCTTTGCGTTTGCCACGCATGTCGTCAGTGCTGAGCGATACAAGGTCTTGTCCCATCCAAAGGACGCGACCTGCGTGAATCGGCACCATTCGGATGACGGCCCGCGCAAGCGTGGACTTGCCACAACCACTTTCACCAACAATACCAAGAGTTTCACCGCGTTTGATGTCAAAGCTGATACCATCGACAGCCTTGATGTACTGGGGCTCGGATTGCGAAAACAGACCGCCCCCCGCGTACTTGAAATAGACCTTCACATCTTCGACTGACAGCAATGTTTCGGACTGTTTCATACGAGTTCCTCCTGTTGCAAATGGCAGGCACGACTGCGGTCTTGGGCGAATTTTGTTAGAATTGGTTTGAACGTTTTGCACCGATCAGTGGCAAAGTCACAGCGCGGAGAAAACGCGCAACCAACCGGAGGCTGCAACATGTTGGGTGGATTGCCCGGTATCGTTGCAAGCTGGGCGTGTTTGGTCCCCAAACGCGGCACAGCACGCAGCAATCCACGGGTATAAGGATGCGTCGGCTCCGAGAAAAGCTGTTGGGTGGGGCCGGTTTCCATCACGCGCCCTCCGTAAAGAACCAACGTGTCCTCGCAGCTGCCAGCAACAACGCCCAGATCGTGGGTAATCAGGATGATACCCATACCGAAATCGCTTTGAAGTTGGCCCATCAGGTCCATAATCTGGGCCTGTACGGTCACGTCCAAGGCTGTCGTCGGTTCATCCGCGATGATCAAACGTGGGTGGCACAGCAGCGCCATTGCGATCATCACCCGCTGCCGCATCCCGCCTGAAAACTCGTGCGGGTACATCCGGATGCGCCGTTTGGCGTCCGGAATTTTCACCGCATCCAGCATCTTGATGCAGTCCTTGATGGCATCCGACTTGCTCATCCCCTTATGGCGGACCAGAACTTCGGCCATCTGGTCCGAGACACGAACAAATGGATTAAGAGACGTCATTGGGTCCTGGAAAATCATCCCGATTTGCGTGGCCCGGTAGGTATTCAGCTCCTTTTCAGAGACGTTCAGAATTTCGGTGCCGTCAAATTTGACTGACCCTTTGGACGTCCCGTTCTTGGCCAATAGGCCCATAATCGAAAAAGCAGTTTGGCTTTTGCCTGATCCACTTTCCCCGACGATGGCAAGCGTTTTTCCCTGTTCCAGTGAAAAGCTGACATCCTGAACAGCGCCGACATTGCCGTCTGGTGTATGGAAAGAGACCTCTAGGTTTTTGACTTCTAACAAGCTCATGTTGCGGTCCTACCTGTCCTTTGGATCTAGCGCGTCGCGTAGACCGTCACCGATGAAAAAGAAGCAAAACAGCGTGATCACGAAGAAGGCGAGCGGGAAGAGAAGCTGCCAGTACGTGCCGTATTGCAGGGTTGAAGCGCCTTCAGAAATCAACGCACCCCAGCTGGTGTTTGGTTCTTGAACGCCAAGCCCAAGAAACGAGATGAAGCTTTCGGTCAGGATCATCTGTGGCACCAGAAGTGTGGCGTAGATGACGATGACACCTAGAAGATTGGGGATGATGTGACGCAGAACGATGACGTGGTGTTTCACACCAATGGACAGCGCGGCATCAACGTATTCCTTGGATTTCAAGGTCAGCGTTTGGCCCCGCACAATGCGCGACATCTCTAACCAAGAGATCATGCCGACCCCGACAAAAAGCAGCCACATAGAGCGGCCGAAGACCACCAGCAGCAGGATCAAAACGAACATGTACGGGATCGACATCAAGATATCGACGATGCGCATCATTATGTTGTCGGTCTTGCCGCCAACATAACCCGCCGTAGCCCCGTAGAGCGTTCCGAGTATGACGGCAATCGTGGACCCCACGATCCCCACCATAAGCGAGACCTGCGTACCTTGAACGACGCGAGAATAGAGATCGCGCCCCAGCTCATCCGTGCCAAAATAGTGGCCGTTTGATAGTGACGGCGCACCAAGGGTGGCGATATCACCCAACACGTTCCAATCGACCGTTTCGTTGTCCCAGGCGGCCAACAAGGGTCCAAACAGGGCAATTAGACAGACCCCCATCAGAACAATTAGGCTGACGACAGCTGCACGGTTCTGCAAAAATCTGCGGCGCGCGTCCTGCCAAAGGGATCGCCCCTTGGTGTTGGCAACATCGCCTTGCGTATCGGTGGAATTCGTCATGGACACATTCGTCATCACACGTCTCCTCACAGCTTAATTTTGGGATCAATCCACGCGTAGAGAACGTCTACGATCAGATTGAAAAGAATGGTGAGGCAGCCGATCAGGATCGTGATCCCCATCATCACCGAATAGTCGCGGTTCAACGCGGAGTTCACGAAGGCTTGGCCGATGCCGCCAGTCGTAAAGTAGAGGTCCACGACAACGGAGCCTGTGATCATGATTACGAAAGTTGGCCCGAGATATGAGATCACCGGCAGGAGCGCGGGTTTCAACGCATGGTTAAAGAGGATTTCGCGCTTAGTTAGACCTTTCGCCCGTGCGGTGCGGATGTAATTGCTGTGCATGACCTCAAGCAGGGACGACCGCATGATCCTTGCAATCGATGCCATGAAGCTTGTGGAAAGTGCGATGACTGGCATTATCAGATACTGCCATTGCCCGCCGTTCCAACCGCCACCCGGCAGCCATCCCAGCCAAAGTGTGAACACAAGCACCAAGATCGGAGCCATCACAAAGTTAGGCAAGACCTGCGCCCCGATCGAGATGCCGACAGCAAGATAATCGAGCCATGAGTTCTGGTTCAATGCCGCCGTTATCCCCAAAGCGCATCCAAAGAAGACTGCGACCAAGAATGATATCGTGCCGTAGGTCAGCGTGACAGGGAAACCTTGGCCGATAATCTCGTTTACTGTGCGGTCTTTGTACTGAAACGATGGACCGAAATCGAACTGGGTGACGACGCCCGTCACGTAGGTCCAGATTTGCTTAATTAGGGGATCGTTCAGGTGATATTTCGCCTCGATGTTCGCCAGCACTTCTGGGGGCAGCGGACGATCTGACGAAAACGGACCACCGGGTGCCGAGTGCATCAGAAGAAACGAAAACACGATGAGAATGAGAATGGTCGGGATCGCGTAAAACAGCCGCTTAAGGATAAACGCTAGCATGATGCTTCTCCTGTTATTTCGGGACGACGGGACGAATGCCAAGAAAGGCCGCGCCGGATAGGGAGATCCGGCGCGGCTCTGCTCTAGTCGGCTGTGAAATACAGCTCTCTGGAGTACCACTTCTGTTCGACGTTATTGACCGGCCAGTTCTGGAGGCTGTCGTCCATCATGTAGACGCCAGCGTAGTGATAGATCGGCAGAATTGGGTTTTCCGTGGCGAGGATTTCTTCGATCCGCGTGAAGTTCGCAGTCGGGTCTTCGCTGACTTTTGCATCGGTCAACAACTGATCCACCTCGGCATTGACGTAGCCCGCATCGTTGTAGGGGTGGTCGCTGCTCATCAGATCAAGGAAGGACGACGCCATGTTGTAGGGGCCGCACCAGCCTGCACGCCCAATGTCAAACTCCTGATTTGAACGCGCCTCGAGGAATGTCTTCCACTCCATGTTTTGCAACACAGTCGTAACGCCCAATGTCTGCTTCCACATCTGGGATACGATGATGGCAATTTTGCTATGGGACTCGCTGGTGTTGAACAGCAGGTCCAATTCAATTTCGGCGCCGCCGCCGTACCCAGCTTCGTCCAGCAATGCGACGGCGCGCGCGTTCCGCTCCGCTTGGGTTAAATCTCGCGCGGGATTAGCAGGCGGGAGGAAATTGGCCGTCGCTTCGGGTGTGAAAGAATAGGCCGGAAATTCACCGCCCTGTAGGATCGCTTCGGTGATCACATCGCGGTCAATCGCAAGATAGAGAGCTTCGCGCACGCGCGGGTCCAAAAGGGCCGGATGCGTACTCTCCGTCAAGTTAACGAAGTAGTAGTAGTTGCAAAGGCGCGGAAACGTAACGGTTTCGTTTGGGTGGCTGGTGCTGAGCTGGTTGAATTGGCCTGAAGGCACTTCGGTGCGGTCCAGCTCACCAGACAGGTACCGCGTCAAAGCGGCGCTTTCATCAGAGATAACCAAGGCCTCTACACGTTCTATGATCGTGGCCTCGTCGTTCCAATACATCGGATTGCGGCTGCGCACCGAGCGTTCCTGCGGAACATGTTCGGTTAGCACATAGGCGCCGTTTGATACGATGTTTTCTGGCTTCGTCCAATCAGACCCGAACTCTTCAACCGTCCACTGGGGCGAGGGAAATGTCGGCTCGCTTGTGGTCATGAGAGGGAAGTGCCCCATGCTGTTTTCCAAACGCACCTCAAGCGTGTGATCGTCCAGTGCGGTCACGCCCAATTCGGAGGTGTCCATGTCACCGGCCATCACGGCCTCAACATTCTCAAGGCCCATTTCCTCGGCGAACCAAGAATAGGGGGACGCCGTTGCAGGATCAGCCAACCGTTTCCATGAATATTCGAAGTCACCGGCGGTAACAGGTTCGCCGTCAGACCATTTGGCGTTGTCGCGAAGATAAAACGTGTAAATGGTATTGTCGTCGTTCACATCAAAATGCGTCGCGACGCCCGGAACAAGATCACCATCGGAATTCTGGTTCATCAGGCCTTCAAACAGGTCGCGAATGAATTCTCCGCCCTGAACGTCCTCGGCCAATTGCGGGTCGATCGATGCGTATTCATCCCCGACGCGATAGGTGAAGATTTGCTCATCCGCGAGCACTTCGTTCGTGACAGGGTGAAGGTCCGCTAAGACCGATGACGCGGACAGTGACAATGTAAGTGCGGTTGTCAGTACCCATGAATATGAATTCTTCATTTTGGCTCCCAAGAGTAACGCTTCGACGGCTCACTGTTAGGGCAAAACCACGGGTATGTGGTGCGCCTCAAAAGCAGCCAACGTGCAATTCTGATCTGTTGTGATCTGACGCTAGCAAAGCCGCCACGCGAGGAGTCGTGCGAAAAACTCGCGATCAGTGAGGATTAATCACCGGTTAAAAAACTTTGCTTTGACCAGAGGGGTTTGCCCGCCTGACGTAACGTCAACGTTCTATTAATTGTGAAAACTATGAACGTCGGAGCACCTATTTATCAATCAAACCGGCGATAACATCAAGAGGTCCGTCGCTTGCGAGTTGCTGATGTCCGGTTTTAGGACTAGGCCAGTAGGACATAAACTATTGGGTACGCCATGTCAGACGTGGTGACCCAAAGCGGGGCCCGATGACCTTTCGGCAAATTCAGGCGTTTCTGCTCGTGGTGAGAACTGGGACAATTGCTGCGGCTGCGGACCATATGGGCCTGACGCAATCAGGCGTTAGCCGTTTGGTCTCGGAACTTTCGCGAAACGTTGGTTTTGAATTGTTTGACCGCGTTGGCCGTGGGGTCAAACCGACCGCGCGGGGAATGGCCTTTTTCAAGGCGGCAGAAGGGGTTTATGACAACGCCCAGACGTTGCAGCGTTTGGCAGGTGAAATCCGTGAAGGCGTCAACGATCGCGTTCGTCTGTCTTGTATGCCAACAATTGCAACTTCGGTCTTGCCTGCCGTGTTAGAGCGGTTTCACCGAAAATACCCAAATGTTTTCGTTGATGTCCACGCACAGATGCCCGTTGAATTGCCGGACTTCTTGAGCAGTGGAAAGTTGGATTTTGGCGTCACGATGGGGCTTTTCCATTTGGACGGATTTCACATCGAGCCCTTTGCAAGATGCCAATACATTCTCGCCGTACACAAGGAACATGTTCTGGCTAAAATGGACCATGTTGAACGGGGTGATCTGACAGGCCACAGTCTGATTGGCTTTGAAAGCGATTCAATGTTGAGGCCAAATGATGACGAGGCCAAGCTAATCGGCGATGCAGTAAGCGAAACGTCAAAGGTTATCTGGTGCCAGTCTTCTTTGGTTCGCTACGCATTGTTGGCAAACAAGCGGTATGTAAACGTGGCCGAGCCATTCTCTTTTCCGCTGTTTGCACCACACAATATTGTCGCGCGCACATTCTCCCCAAATGTCACCACAGAAATGCAATTCGTTATGCCCGCGGGAAACGTACAGGTGCCGATCTATAGTGATCTGCGCGACGGGTTTCGTGAGGCGACGTCGGCGTTCGCGGCGCAACACAACCTCCCCATTCAAGTGGTGCAGTCGCAGGCGTCCTCTTAGGACGCAACAACATGGCACCCCGTTGTTTAACGGCGCAGGCGCAAGATAAGGCGAAAAGTCTATGTCAGACATTCTCGATTCTCTGAAACGCGTCTTCGAAGAAGTCACCCAGGAGGCGGACTGGGGACAGCCCGCGCAATACATTCCGGAATTGGCCGAAGTCGATCCCGCACAGTTAGCGATCAGCGTTTGTACCGCAGACGGCAAAACTCATTCCGCAGGGCTTTCGGACAAGCTGTTTTCGATCCAGAGCATCTCCAAGATATTTTCCCTTATCGCAGCTTTGGGTCGCGCCGGGGATCAACTTTGGACCCGAGTGGGCTGCGAGCCATCGGGCACGTCCTTTGATTCAATTGTCTTGCTGGAAAGCGAACGAGGCCAACCCCGCAACCCGTTTGTGAACGCAGGGGCAATCGTCACCACGGACGCCCTGCTGTCAGGTCGCGAGCCGAAAATGGCGCTTGCCGAAATTTTGGGGCTAGTCCGCGCAATGGCTGAAGACGACAACATCCACATCAATGCGGACGTCGCGAAGTCCGAGCAACGCACAGGTGAGCGCAACAAAGCCCTCGCGCATTACCTCGCCTCTTATGGCAATTTGTTGAACCCGCCGGATTTGACCCTCGGGACCTATTTTCACCAATGCGCGATTGAGATGACGACCGTTCAACTGGCTCGCGCGGGGCGCACGCTCGCCAGAATTGATGGCGCGCCGAAAATCGTTTCAGCCCATCATGCGCGCCGGTTGAATGCCTTGATGATGACTTGCGGCCACTATGATGGTTCGGGCGACTTTGCCTTTAAAGTTGGCCTGCCGGGTAAAAGTGGCGTTGGCGGTGGGCTCTTAGTTATTGTGCCGGGTAAAGCATCCATCGCCATTTGGTCGCCGGGTTTGAATGCTTACGGCAATTCCAAAGCAGGCACCCGCGTCGCCGCTATGTTGAGCCAATCCATGGGGTGGTCCATTTTTTGACCTTTGGGCCCAGAACGTCGCAATCGCCACTACAGCAGAATGGATCTGGCGATACAGATGAATTTCCTAATTCATTGTGTCGTCGCGCAGAGCCATCTTGACCAAAGGAGGTTAGAAATGGAACTTCCGGTAAGAAACACTAGACTTGTTTGAGGGCAATATTCGGCGAAAGCTAACTCTGTTCCGCGACGCGAAAGTTGATTCAAGTTGCCGCGAAAGGTCGGCTTGCAGTCAGCCACGTTCGTTCTGGTTGAAAGAACGCTCTGTTCGCGGGGCAAACCGCTCTTCAGCCCGCACCGAATGTCCGCTTTCTGAACAAGGCTGCCGTTAACTCAGATTGCAGCATCGGTCGATTTGGGCTCTTTCATGACCTTCGCTGCGATGGTCACGAGTGGCCGGTTCAGGGAACA
>JAGGNB010000004.1 GCA_017886375.1 Octadecabacter sp. | reverse complement strand
GCCGACCCGCTAAAGAACCTGTCGGGACTTTCACCAACCGATGAATCCAAAGTCACGCAATCCGCCCATGATGCGCGCATTGGCTCGGCTTCAATCGTGTAGCAGGACCCCATTTCCGTAGCAGCCTTTGATCTATGGCTCGACACTTTGATCGCCCTGCGTGGCCCCGATTTTTTGCGGGTGAAAGGGATTGTGCACCTCAAAGGCACTCAAACGCCCTTTGTCTTTCACGGGGTCCAACATCTTTTTGATCCACCCTTTCCAGTGCGCGACTGGCAAGGTGATGGCCGAAGGTCGCGCATTGTGGTGATCGCGCGCGACATGTCGCGACTTGAACTGATGGCCAGCCTTGATTTGCTGCGCGCACAGATGCCTGACAAAACCAAAACCCCTTCAATCTCAGGAGCTCATTCATGATGAACAAACTTCCCGTCACTGTCCTCTCCGGCTTTCTGGGGGCTGGAAAAACGACATTACTTAACCGCGTCCTCAACAACCGTGAAGGTCGCCGTGTTGCGGTGATCGTCAACGATAGCGGACCTTCGCTGCGACAGCGAACGCCTAGCTTGCTTAAACCGCTGCTATGCCGGACAAAGCACCATTTCGCTGCGGCGGATGCCAACGACCGCTTTGCGGAGAACCCCTGTTCGGGTCTTTTCAGTCGTTCCTGAGTCGCAATGTGGATCGGGGTGCCCGTGCTAAAGGCTTCACTGTCAGTTCCATCAATAGGTTAGACATTCACACAATGACATTCTTGGTGTTTTGCTCAAGCATCCGGGCAATCAAATCAAAATCTTGACATCACAGCGATGCGGGCTCCTACTTTTGACGCAGCAAACCAAGAGAGTTTACGCGGGAAGAACACAGATTTGACCGCAGTTCCACGTGACCCTTAATTGCAGCCGAGCATAACACCACGAAGCTCTGCGAGGCCCCGCATCCGACCAATAAGTGGATATCCTGGCTGCAAGGGGCGCTCCAGGTCACTGAGTAGGGCATGGCCATGATCCGGGCGCATTGGGATTTCATGATCTGAGCGTCCGTGCGCACGGCGCCGCCGTTCTTCTTCCATTAAGGCCCGAATTGTTGCGACCATATCGGTGTCACCTGCCAAGTGTTCAGATTCGGAAAAACTGGACCGATTGTGATCATTGGGGCCGTCGCGCGTGGTATTGCGCAGGTGTACGAAATGTATGCGATGGCCAAGCTGTTGAATGAAGTCCACAGGGTCAAAACGTTCAGACACGCCCAGTGAGCCCGTGCAAAATGTTACCCCGTTGGCGGGGCTTTCCACAGCTGCCAGCACTTTTGCGTAGTCAGCCAAAGACGACAGCACGCGTGGCAGGCCCAACAATGGAAAAGGGGGATCATCAGGATGGCAACAAAGACGAACGCCGAGGTCTTCGGCGACGGGAACGATTTCAGACAAGAAATCAATAAGGTGAACGCATAGCTTTTCGGGGGTCATGCCCGCGTATGCCTCTAACTGCCGCCTTACGTCTTCAAGCGACCAGTTGTTGTTTGCACCCGGCAGGCCAGCAACGATGTTGCCCGACAGGCGTCCTTGTTCAGCGTCGCTAAGGAGCGCAAACCGTTTGCCTGCTGCTTCTAAGGTCTCGGCTAAATAATCCGCCTCCGCGCCTTGCCTGCGCAAAAGGAAACAATCGAATGCAACAAAGTCCACAAGATCAAACCGCATTGCGGTGCCGCCGTTTGGCAAAGGGTGATTCAGGCTCGTGCGGGTCCAATCCAACACGGGCATGAAGTTGTAACAGACAGTTTTGATGCCGCATGCTGCGAGGTTTCGAAGGCTGCTTTTGTAGGCTTCAAGATGATCCCGCATTGGGCCCGTTTGTGACTTGATCGCGTCAGATACCGGCACGCTTTCGACGACGTCCCACGTCAAGCCTGAGGGGTGGCCGCTTGGCCGCTCAATCTCTTGCTGGCGACGCTTGATATCGGCAACGGGCCAGACCTGCCCTGTCGGGACATGATGTAACGCCGACACGATACCTGTCGCGCCCGTTTGCAATATCTCCCCAATTGAAATTGCATCCGAAGGACCAAACCAACGCCATGTCTGTTTCATCTCGCCTTTGCCCCTTCCACAAGTGCCCCCCTGTGCCCGACCACGTGGCCGGCCAAAACGCAGCCATCAGAAATGCCAGCAGCCAAATCGTTTTGTTCCAAAATGCCGGCGAAAACGCCCGCATTGAAACTATCGCCTGCCGCTGTGGTGTCGACCACAGCTGAGGCGGGCCTAACAACGACTTCACCCCTGCGTAGCCCATCCTGAAACAGTACAGACTGGGCGCTGTTCTTAACGACGATCTGTTCAACACCGAGCTGAGCATATCGCTCCAACGTCGCGTGGGGACCCTCATCGCCAAACCACTCCGCCTCATCTTCATAGGACGGCAAGACGATGTCGGACAACGCAGCTGCCTGCATGACCGTCTTTGTCATCTCATGCTCGGACGCCCAAAGCATCGGCCTGAGGTTCGTATCAAAGGCAATTTTCTTGCCGACGCTACGCCCTTTACGCAGGGCATCAAACAGAGCCTCGCGGGACGGGATATCAAGAATTGCGAGCGTGATTCCTGAAAAATATACCAAATCTGCGTCAGATATTGCGTGATCAAGGGCGGCTGGATCAAGCGCAAGCTGCTTTGCCGCCGACTGTCCGCGCCAGTAACAAAAGCTGCGTTCCCCGTTGTCGAGCTGGATCATGTACAGCCCGACCGTGTGACCTTCAATCTGGCGGACATGCCTGTCATCGATCCCGTTGGACCGCATAAAAGCGCGCATATCATTTGAAATTGCGTCTGTGCCAACGGCCGTCAGGTAGCTGACATCCAGTTCGGGTGCGATCTTTGCCAGATACCATGCGGTGTTAAACGTATCGCCTGCGAACCCGAGTTTGAACTCCCCCACTCGATCCGAGGCGGAGAGTTCTGCCATACATTCGCCAATTGCCAAAAACCTCATGGCGCTTACAAAAAATCGTCGCGACGGGGCGTGAAACAATCCACCATTTTTCCGGGTTCCAGACAGGTGCACCCGTGGGTCTGACCTGAGGGGACGACAAAACTGTCGCCGGGGCCATATTCATGTTCTTGATCCCCAAGCGTGAACCGGAACCGACCACTTTGCACAAAAGTCGATTGAACATGCCGGTGACTGTGCAAGGAACCGATCGCCCCAACGGCCTGAAACCGAAAGGCGACAACCATCAGATCAGGATGATCAGCCAACACTTGCCTCGTGACATGTTCGCCCGTCGGGACGATCGGGAATTCGGACACGGTAGATACCTTTCCTTTAAGAAAACAGCATGCCGCCGTTCAGGTCGATGTTGGTTCCCGTGATAAACGCACTGTCATCACAAGCAAGGAACAACACGAGGTTTGCAGCATCATCCACATGGCCCTGACGCTTCAGAGGTGCGTTGGCTTCGAACCCGCGACGCCCCGCATCAGGTGTGTGGACGTTGTGAAAATCCGTGTCGATCATGCCCGGGCACAGCGCGTTTACGCGAATTTCCGGACCAACCTCTTTGGCCAAACCACGTGTCATCGTCATGACGGCACCTTTGGACGTTGCATAAGCCACCGCACCGGGGCCACCGCCATCGCGACCAGCCTGACTGGCAAGGTTCACAATTGCACCAGTTTTCATGTGCGCAAGGCAGGCTTTGGTCATCAGGAAGGTGCTTGTGAGGTTCAGTGTCATCACCGCATTCCAGTGCTCAAGCTCCATCTCGGCAATGGTCTTGCGCGCGATCAGGCCACCAGCATTGTTGACCAAAACATCGACGCCCCCGAAGGTTTCGACGGTTTTGCTTACCAACGCGTCGACTTCAGCGGCGTTGTTCAAATCGCCCTGCAATGCAATTGCCTTGCCACCCGCGGCTTGGATATCGGCAACAGCTTCGTCCGCCCCCTTTG
Source organism: Octadecabacter sp. (assembly GCA_017886375.1). Lineage (GTDB taxonomy): Bacteria > Pseudomonadota > Alphaproteobacteria > Rhodobacterales > Rhodobacteraceae > Octadecabacter. The sequence goes on along the minus strand of JAGGNB010000004.1, from coordinate 4,722 downwards.
AGCTTGAGAAATAGTTGATCGCGATGTTAGCGCCCTCAGAGGCAAGTTTGATCGCAACGGCACGACCAATGTCACGCCCTCCGCCGGTTACGATGGCGGTTTTACCTGCAAGTTTCATGTCGGTCCTTTCTTTTGCGAAATACACGTTCCGCTGTTGTTTTTGGGGTCAAGTACGTCGTGGCCTTAGCGTGCGGTGCGCGCGGCAAGGCGCATTTACTGGAATGCTCCCGGCATAAGCGTTTTGGGGAGCCAAAGAATAATTTCGGGAAATGCCGCCAGCAGGATGAGGATGAACAGCATCGGAGCGAGAATAATGACGACCTCGCGCAGGACATGCACCACATTCAGGCCGCCAATCGATGCTGATATCAAAAGGCATAATCCATACGGCGGCGTTACTAATCCAAATGCAAGTGAGACGATACCGATGATGGCAAAGGCGATTGGGTCAATGCCGCCGATTTCGGCAACGGGCATCAATACGGTGCCGAGGATAATGATCGTCGGGATGGCGTCGATAAACAAACCGAACAACAAGAACAGCAGTGCGATCAACAGCGCGGTTCCAAAGGGTCCGAATTCCCAAGCGGTCAAGACGCCAACGATCAGGCGCGGCACATTGTAAAATGACAGCAGCCACCCGAACGCAGAGGCCGTGCCAATCGCAAACAGCGAAATGGCGGCAAAACGCGCGGTGTCATACAGAATATGGCCAAGGTCCCTCGGGGTGACGGTGCGGTAGACAAACATACCCAAGATCAACGCATATCCAGCGGCAATGATCGCGCTTTCGGTCGGTGTCACAAGGCCGCCCACAATGCCACCGATGACAAAAACCGGCGTCAGCAGCGCAAGGGCAGCACCTTTCCAAGCGGCCCAAAAATCGCCCCAGTTTGGGGTGGCGGTGACAGGGTAATTGCGGACCTTTGCAAAACCATAAACCGTCGCCATCAACGCCAGACCGATCATCAGGCCGGGGATTGCACCGCCCAAAAACAGCGCCCCAACGGAAACCTGCATGACACCGCCCCAAACAATCATCAGGATCGACGGCGGAATGATGACCCCCATGACGGATGAGCAAGCTGTGATGGCGACAGCAAAGCGTGTATCGTAGCCCTCTTTTTCCATCGCGGGGATCAGGATTTTTCCTATGCCCGCCGCATCCGCGGTCGAAGATCCGGAAATGCCCGCAAACAACATCGACACGGCGACATTCACATGGCCCAAGCCGCCAGGCATCCAGCCTGTCAGCACCCGCGCCAATTCGATCAAACGATCAGTGACTTTGCCAGAGTTCATTAGGTTTGCGGCGAGCAGAAAGAACGGCACAGCCAGCAAGATGAACGAGTTATAGGATTGAAACATCCGGTCGAGCACGATGAACGGCGTCAATCGCAGTTCCAGCAAGACAACCGGAATGGTCGCCAAACCCAAGGCAAACGCCACGGGGATGCGGATGAAAATTAGAATCAAAAACCCAACGATGAGCATTGTGCCAGCTGTGGCGGTCTCAAGGATCATGAGTGTGTGCTCTCTCGGTTTAGGAATTTCATCACGTCTTCAGACAAGCGATACCCTGCAAGCAGCAGCCAAAGGCCGCCCGCAATGGGTACTGAAATATGGGTGATCATCAAATTGGCCCGCATCATCACCGAGCGCTGCCTGCCGCCAAACTCGGCGTATTCGATGCCGTAAATTAGAAACAATGCGCCGAACGTCATTATGGCAAGATGCACTATTCCGGTTTGAAGCAATCGCAACGCGGGCGATCTAGCGTCCGGCGTTATGCGCACATCAAAATGCGTGCCATCCCAAACCGCAAGAACGGAGCCGATCATAACAATCCAAATAAACAGGAATGTCGCGAGTTCTTCAGTCCAAAGGAATGTCGGGATAATGCCAGTGTAACGAGAGAGGACCTGCATCGCGACCGGGATCGCCAGTGCCCCCATCATCACGCCAAGCAAGACACGCAGGCCAGAGCAGAACAGGTGAAGATTTCTTCCAAGCATGCTTTGCCCCAAACAAATGCGTGATACGCGAAGCCGTATCAAAAAATTGCCAACGGGCGGGGTAATAGCCCACCCCGCCCGTCAACTGGGAGAGTTACATGTCGCGGATTTTTTGCAACATTACTGTCGCGCCAAGCTCGTCTGCGTATGCATCCTGAACTGGGCCAACCAGCTCAAGCATCTGCTCGCGACCTTCAAATTCGTGGATAACGATCTGACCAGCCGCTTCCATTTCCTTGAGGATCTCGCCGTCAGCGCCGGATTCCAGCGCACGACCGAAGGCACCAGCTTCTGCACCGGCAGCGAAGATTGCAGCCTGAAGATCAGCATCGAGCGCATCGAAGATTTTCGCAGAGAACACGATCGGGCGCACAGTGATTGTGTGCTGTGTCAGCGAAATGTGCGGTGCGACTTCGTAGAACTTAAGGTTCTGGATGGACGCAGCTTCGTTTTCAAAGCCACCAATCACGCCAGTCTGGATCGCGTTGTAGACTTCGTTGTACGCGATTGCAGCCGGAGCGGCACCAAGAGCGTCAAATGTCAGTGCCTGAATCGGGGCACCCATGACGCGCATGCGGTGATCGGCTAACTCTTCCATGCTTGTGATCGGCTCGGCGGAGACGAGATTACGAACACCACCACCAGTGTAACCGACAATCACGATACCAGCAGCTTCGCGCAGCTCTTCTTCGAGCGGCCCAAATGCGTCAGACGCCAGAACAGCGTTCCAGTGATCCAGATCGCGGAACAAGAACGGCATGTCCATCAGCGGGATGGAGTTCGAGAAAACCGCCATGTTGGATGGTGCAAGGATTGTATAATCCACAGCCACACCTTGGTTCAGGTATGTGACGTAATCGGATTCAACACCAAGCTCGCCGTTCAAGCGCAGGTCAAATTCGACCTCACCGTCGTAGTTTTCCGCAACAAGGCGTTCAAATTCGCGCAGTGTTTTTGTGAATGCATGGTCCTCATCGAACATGCTTGCGCCACGCATTGTGACCGCGTGCCCATCAGCATATGCAACCGAAGCAGTGCTCAGCAGCGTCGCCGTGATCGCCATAGCTTTAAGTGTATAGTTGAACATTATATCCTCCCAGATCAGGTTCAAGTCTTTGTTTACGGTCTCCCTAGACCGTTCGTTGCGCCCGAAGCCGAGCATGTTATTGCGTCCGACAATCCGCCACCTTACGTGATGATGGAATGCCTTCCGAACCATCAACATGCGCCGCGATCGTTCAGGTGTGATCCAACCGAAAACTGGGATACTAGTCAACATTAAAGTTCACAATTTTCTATCATTATCACACTATCGCCATGATAATATGAGGAATTCGGTCGTCTAGTATCCAAATTGGGGCTGTCAATTCCTATGAATGTCTGCCAGGCTGTCCCAAATAGAAGTTGGATAAATGTAAAATGGCAGCATTGGGTACTCTCGAACGCCTGACAAGCAGTGACCTTGTCTTTGACGAACTGTTCACAAGAATCACCCGTCTGGAATTGCTGCCGGGGACCAAAATTTCCGAAACAGAAATCGCCAAATCGTTCGGATTTTCGCGCCAGCCTGTGCGCGAGGCTTTTACCCGACTTGCCAACCTCAATCTATTGTTGGTGCGCCCACAACGGGCAACGGTCGTTCGCCCCTTTTCACGGCAACTGATCGCAAATGCCCGCTTCGTGCGCGCAGCCGTCGAACTGGAAGTCATTCGCGCCGCCGTTTTGGACCGTGACACTTCCGTTGATGCGGCCCTGAAGACTAACCTTCGCGAACAGGCCGATGCAATTTCCGCAGAAAATGCCGCCTTATTCCATGAACTGGACTACCAGTTTCACAAGCTCCTTTGCGCATCGGCAAAACAGGCCTTCGCTTTTGAGATCATTGCAGAAAACAAAGCCCAAGTAGACAGACTTTGCATGCTCGCCCTGACAAGCAAAGATGCGATGGATGTCTTATATCTGGACCACCAGGTGCTTCTGCAGGCTCTGTTCAGTGGCGACGTGCAGGCCGCTGACCAGGTGTTGCGCACGCACCTTGATCGCTTGTCCCCTACTATTGAAGCCATCTACACAACGCACAACGCGTACTTTGATGAATAGGTAACGCATGAAACGATTGTGGCTGACCCTGATTGCGATCATCGCCGCCTTGCATGTCTACATTGCGTGGTTTGAAATTTTCGCGTGGACAAGCCGCGGCCCGATTGTGTTTGACACCTTTCCTGCTGATCTATTCGAGCCAACAATTCAACTGGCCGCCAACCAGGGTGTCTATAACGCCTTCTTGGCGGTTGGACTCATCTGGTCGCTGTTCATCCAAGACCGCATTTGGCAAAGGCGCATTGCCACGTGTTTTCTTTGTTTTGTTTTTCTCGCAGGGATCGCAGCGGCAATTACAATATCATTTCGGGCGGGCATTTTCCAAATTGCACCGTCGAGTATCGCCCTGATCGTTCTCGCACTCGACACCTTTGCCACGCGTAAGTCAGACTAGCCGCTCTTGAATCAACCGATTTTATTCCTTTTAAAATAAATGCGTTGGGCGCGCGTTTTAGATCGGGCGCCCAACCACTTGTACGCGGCTGACCGCTGGCCAAGCGACAGCAGCTGACCTTTGTACACACCGCAGCATCTTACACTATGGGATCGTTCCTGCCATTCGCCGCGCGTTGCATGAACGGCTGGTCTGGGATGAGCTGACCTTCGT
>JAGGNB010000195.1 GCA_017886375.1 Octadecabacter sp. | reverse complement strand
GAAAGACGGCAGCGTCAAAGGCGGAAGGCTTTGTGGCACTTCACCAACAATTTTGACACCCTTGTCGGCAAGTCCCAAGGCCCAAACCGCAGTGGTTGTTGCAACGACCACTGCCACAGGTCCTGTCTTCACGAGAACACCTGTGAGCCCATCTGACAGTCCGAACCCCTTCAACAGAGGTTTTAGTCCCTTTCGAACCCAAAATAGAAATCCCGTTGCGAGGATGCCAATGATGGCAGTGATCCAGTTGGTCTCAGAGAGATGTTCGATAAGTGATACCACCAGTTCCAGCAGGTTATGGCCCTCGGCGTTGATTCCAAGGATATGTTTCAGCTGGCTGGCAGCGATGATTATTCCTGATGCGGTGATGAAACCGGAAATGACAGGATGGGACAAAAAATTCGCAACAAACCCCAGCCGGAACAACCCCATCGCCAACAAGATAACACCGGACAAACCCGCCAGTGATAAAGCTGCGACAGCGTAACCCATCGTGCCTTGTTCCACGATGTTGTTCAGGGCGGCGGCTGTCATCAGCGATACGACGGCGACTGGCCCGACTGCCAATGCACGACTGGTCCCAAACACGGCGTACAGCATGATCGGCAAGATTGACGCATAGAGGCCTGCCTCAGCCGGCAAACCTGCCAACAAGGCATATGCCAAGGACTGCGGGATCAGCATGATCGTCACGATCAAAGCCGCGACAAGATCGTTTGAGAGGGCAGAACGGTTGTATGCCCGTCCCCATGTCAGGATGGGGAAGAAACGCGTCATATCGGTTTTCATTTGGATCTCTGGCAATTGGGGGCCCCCGAACAGTCGCGGGGGCCTAAATTAGACTTACTTGGCAGCTATTTTTTCAGGCTTAGCCAACCATTCACGGCCTTTCAGCATGCCTTTCCAGTAGATGGGTGGCAGTATCTTTTCTTTCAGGAACCATGCCGCCCGCGAAGGTTTGGTGCCGTCGATAATGAATTTAGGAAAGCTGGGCAGCAACGTGCCACCATAGCCAAATTCAGCAAGGACGATCTTGCCACGTTCCACCGTTAGCGGACATGATCCATAGCCATTGTATTGCGCATTGGGCGATCTGCCCTGCATATCGGCGATGATGTTTTCGGCCACAACGGGCGCCTGAATACGTGCGGCGGCCATTGTTTTTGCGTTCGGCGCGTTCATGACATCGCCAAGCGACCATACGTTATCATAGGTTTTGTGGCGCAAGGTGGATTGATCAACGTCAATCCAGCCAGCAGCGTCGGCCAGCGGGGAGACACGAATGAAATCGGGTGCAGTCTGGGGTGGGCAGACATGCATCATGTCAAAGTCCATCTCGACCCTTTCAACAGGCGTATCCGGTTTTGAGACGTCGAACCAAGCCTTCTTGGCGGGGCCGTCTACTGCCACAAGATTATGAAAGAAATTGAGATTTGCATCGTATTTCTTAACGTATTCCATCAATGCGGGAAGGTAGTCCTTCACGCCGAACAGGACACCGCCTGCGTTGTTGAAATGGATGTCGATGTCTTTCAGAACGCCGCGCCGGGACCATGCATCACCGGACAGATACATCGCCTTTTGCGGCGCTCCTGCGCATTTGATCGGCATGGGCGGTTGGGTGAAGATCGCGCGCCCCTCTTTCATCTGCTCGACCAACTGCCATGTGTAGGGCGCAAGATCGTAGCGGTAATTGGATGTGACGCCGTTTTGGCCAAGTGTCTCAACCAGACCTTCGACCTTGTTCCAATCCAGCTTTAGGCCCGGACAAACGATAAGGCGGGTGTACTTGACGACGCGGCAGCCATCCAAGATCACCGCGTTGTTTTGAGGTTCAAACGCAGCAACAGCCGCTTGGATCCAGGTGACGCCTTTGGGGATTAGCGACCCCATGGTACGCGCGGTTTCTTGCGCTTCAAAAATACCCCCGCCAACCATTGTCCAGCCCGGTTGGTAATAATGGATATCGGCAGGATCAATGATCGCGATTTCTAAGTCGGGCTTTCGCGATTTAAGGCTGGCCGCAGCGGCGATCCCGCCTGCGCCCGCACCGACTATGACGATTTCATAACTGGCGTCGCCTTTGTCTGTTGGTGTTTTTCCGCCATTCACGATCCGGCGGACAACGCCGCCCATATCGTACCCGGCGGATTTGGTCGCAGCGAGGATATCTGCAAGGCTGCTGTGGTCCGCCTGCGCCAGTGACCAAAGCGTCGCGGACCGCGTGCCCGTGCGACAATATGCAAGCACAGGACCAGGCAGTTCAGCGAGAACTTTGTCAAACGCGTCGGCATTTTCGTCGGTCACTTTGCCAGAAACGATAGGCAAATAGCTTGCTTTAATCCCGACCTTCTTGGCCGCCTTATCAATTTCTGCAAAGGTCGGTTGGTCCGCGCCCTCCCCATCGGGGCGGTTGCAGATGATCGCGCGAAATCCTGCGTCTTTGATGGCCTGCATGTCCACTGGCACGACTTGGTCGCTCACAGATAGGTCTGTCGTCAGTTTTTTGATGTCCATAGTCTCACTCCCAGATCAGATTGCGTTGATTGGTACTTTCAACATTGGGTTTCCGTCTGCGTCAGTCGGGACCTCGCCTGCGCGCATGTTGACCTGTAGCGACGGGATGATCAGATTGGGCAGCGCAAGCTGTGCATCGCGTTCTGTACGAAACTTGATGAAATCTTCACGGCTTTTGCCGCCACCAACGTGGATGTTGTTGGCCTTCTGCTCTGCCACAGTGGTTTCCCACTGGATTGCGCGGTCATTGGGGCCGTAATCATGGCACATGAACAGGCGCATTTCGTCTGGCAGGGCGAGAACTTTTTGAATGCTGTCATACAATTCACCCGCGTCACCGCCGGGGAAATCGGCGCGTGCAGATCCACCATCAGGCATGAACAATGTGTCGCCTGCGAATGCAACATCGCCGACCACATGCACCATGCAGGCTGGGGTGTGACCTGGTGTAAATATCGCAAAGGCCTGCATCGTGCCGATCATGTAGCTGTCGTTGTCTTTGAACAGTGCATCAAATTGCGATCCGTCGCGCTGGAATTCGGTGCCTTCGTTGAAGACCTTGCCGAAGGTTTCCTGAACGACCATGATCTTTTCGCCGACGCCAATTTTACCGCCCAGCTTTTGCTGGATGTAGGGGGCGGCACTCAGGTGATCGGCATGGACATGCGTCTCGATGATCCAGTCAAGCGTCAGGCCGCGTTCTTCGATTTCCGCAATCAGGACATCGGCGTGCGCATGGGTGATCCGGCCTGCGGCATAGTCGATATCCATAACGCTATCGATGATGGCGCAATGTGTGCTGTCGGGGTCTTTGACGATGTAGCTGATCGTATTGGTCGCCGCGTCAAAATGCGCGGAGACCTCGGGCTTGATGGACATGTTCACAGGATAGCTCATTTGGTTTCCTCCTTGAATTCAGGCTGTTGCTTGTGTGGTCCGCGCCATTGCGGCTTGAATTATGTTTGCGATGACAATCCCAGCCAGCAGGGCTGCGACAAAAATCCAGACGTCCACGCTGCCAGTTCCCAGTGCCGGCAGTGCGCCGCCCGGGCAGAAACCGGCGATGCCCCATCCGATGCCAAAAACGGCCGATCCGCCTATCAGGGGCAGGTCAAGATCACGGCGCCCCGGAAGATGGAATGTCTGTGACAGCATCGGGGTCGGACGTTTTAGCACGTAGCGATAGCCAATGAATGTCACGATCAGCGCACCCCCCATGACGAAGCCAAGACTGGGGTCCCATATTCCGGCAACGTCAAAGAAATTCAGAACCTTGGCAGGGTTCGCCATGCCAGAGATTGAGATGCCAACGCCGAAGACGAGGCCGATTAAGTACGTAGTGATCAAACGCATGGATCAGGTTCCCAGTATATGGCGGATCACGTAAACAGTGAGTCCGGTTGTCAGCATAAATGTGGTCGTTGCTGCGATCGAACGCGGGGACAGACGGGCCATGCCACAGACCCCGTGTCCTGATGTGCATCCAGCGCCAAACTTGACGCCGATCCCCACAATAACTCCACCGATGACCAGCATCGTTGTTGAGACTGGAACTTGCACAGCTGGAAACTCACCTGTCACTAACATGAGTGCCGCAGGGCCACTTATCATGCCAACCAGCGCAGCGGCACGCCAAGACCAGTCTTGAAAGTCCTGCGGCTGCAACAGCCCTGACAGAATGCCAGCGGCACCCATGACACGGCCCACTGTTGCCATCAGCAGAACTGCAGCGAGCCCAATCAAGGCCCCACCAAACAGCGATTGAAACGGGGTAAAGACAGTTTCAATCATCAGATTTTGCACGTCTGAATACCAAAGATGCGGTAAAGTGGGCAGAAGCGCATGGCAGACGTTGCCACCATGACGATGCCTATGATCACCGAGATGATTGTCGCGGTGCTAGATGAGAAAATTGCAAGTCCGCTTACGAATGGGGCAGCAAGAAGAACGATGCCCAAAACGATGCGGAAAATGCGGTCGATACTACCAAGATTTGCGGTCATGTTACTGTCTCCTATGAAAGATATATTTTACATACCCCTTAAGGATTCGATCTTTGGTGACATTGTCACCAACCGAGAAAATTCATTTAGGTGTGATGGTCTGCCAGCTGTTCCAGATGAATCCGATCGAGCAGGTTTACGCGACCGCGGCTTTGCGCAACCCAACCACGCCGCTGGAATTCCTGAAGCTGGCGGGAAATCACTTCGCGGGCTGTCCCAAGTTCGACAGAAAGTTTTTGGTGTGTGGTTGTGACGATGTCCTTACCATCCGAAAGTTCGATCAACTTATGGGCGAGACGCACATCAAGGCGCTGGAACGCGACCTCATCAATCATCAAAAACAGATCGGTGATGCGTTTGGAAAATGCTGCAAAGACAAAGTCGCGAAAGGATTTTGATTGTGCAACGAGATCGTCAAAAATATCCCTTGGTATAGCAGCAGCGCGCACGGACGTTTCAGCAATGCCTTCGGCGGAATAGTCCTCAAAGGCGAGTAAGCAGGCCGTTGTCAGAACACAGCTTTGCCCCGCGTGGATGCGGTACAGAACAATTTCGTGCCCCGTGTCGGAGACTTGTTGAACCCGCACCGTCCCATCCAAAAGGAACAGCATGTTCTCGGGCGACTTTCCGGGTCCAAATATCATCGTCCCAACAGGCACCTCAACGATGGCGCTGCGCTTCAAGAGTAGCTCCTTTACCGGCGCGTCCAAACGCGACAATCCGGGAAATCGTTCAACCCATTCATTTGTGGTTTTCATTTGCTCGACGCCCCCGTCCTTGGCAGCTCAAGCGGTGCGATCCGTTCCATCAACTGTCCACGGTTTGACGCTATATCTGCTATTGTCAGGTCATCCAGCACAGCCATAAATGCTGCTGTGGCTTCCTGCATCTTTCTGGAAAGAATGCAGATCCCTATGAGCGGGCAGGTGTTTTTTTCGGGGTTGAAGCATTCAACGACATCAAGCGGACCCTCACTGATCCGTACTATATCGCCAACGATGATATCTTCAGGCGGGCGGGAAAGACGAAAGCCACCCCCGCGACCGCGCACGGTCTCCAGATATCCAGCTTTGCCCAGTTCATGTACAACCTTCATAATATGCGGGCGCGACAAATTGTGAATTTTTGCCACATCATCGACCCGCACAAGGTTCGGCGATTTAAGCGCTGCGAGTTGCAACGAACGCAGTGCGTAGTTGGTATAGTTTGTCAATTTCATGGTGAATCCTGTTCCTGCATCTAAAAGATACATTCAAAGTATTGCTTTTGTAAATAGCCTCGGTTAGAGAGTCTATGCAAAGCACTATTTGAAATATAAGATATATGCGTTGAGCCTTGGAATTGGCGCCCCCTCCGACGTCGAGGCGGAGACAACGACTGGTTCTATTCGGTTTTGTGGCTGGATTGGTGGCCCTTGATCGTATTCGCGTCATCACATCTGCCGGTTTCGGCCCAAAGAGTGACTAAGCAATCTAGTTAACGCGTCAGTCTGGCGTTTGGCACACTGCCCAATCCAAAGAGGCACCAAAAATGTTCGACGGTTTCACAGCAGAAACACTGGCCCGAATGCAATTCGCGTTTACAATATCGTTCCACATCATTTTTCCCGCATTCTCTATCGGGGTGGCAAGCTATCTCGCTGTGCTCAACGGGCTATGGCTGTGGAGCAAAGACCGAACCTATCTAACGTTGTTTAATTACTGGAAGAAAATCTTCGCAGTGGCGTTCGGTATGGGCGTCGTTTCCGGCATCGTGATGTCGTATCAATTTGGCACCAACTGGGCGGTGTTTGCGGATAAAACCGGACCGATACTCGGGCCCCTTATGGCATATGAAGTGTTGTCTGCATTTTTCCTCGAGGCAGGCTTTCTAGGCATCATGCTGTTTGGGCGCGAACGGGTGGGCGACAAGCTGCACATGTTTGCGACTGCGATGGTCGCCATCGGCACGTTGATGTCCGCCACATGGATTCTGTCCGTCAACTCTTGGATGCAAACCCCCGCGGGTTACGGCATTAACGAAATCGGACAATTTGTTCCCGAAGACTGGTGGCAAATTGTCTTCAATCCATCCTTCCCCTACCGTTTGGTCCACATGGTTTTGGCAGCTTACCTCACAACCGCCCTTGTTGTGGGGGGTGTTGGTGGCTTGCATCTGTTGCGCAGCACGGATGATGCGCCTGCGCGCCGGATGTTTTCGATGGCGATGTGGATGTTGATTGTGGTCGCGCCGCTACAAATCCTTGCGGGCGATTTCCACGGGATTAATACGCTGGAGCACCAACCAGCCAAAGTAATGGCGATGGAGGGGCACTATGATAGCCATCCAGATGGTGCGCCGCTGATCCTGTTTGGGATCCCGAACCCGCAAGAACGGCGGATCGATTACGCCGTCCAAATCCCAAATCTGTCCAGCCTCATCCTCAAGCACGACTTGTACGCCCCGCTTGACGGCCTCGACACTATTCCTGACGAAGACGAGCCGCCGGTGGCTATTTTGTTCTGGAGTTTCCGCGTCATGGTGGGCCTTGGATTTGCGATGCTTGGCCTTGGAGGCTGGAGCCTTTGGCGACGCATGCGCGGTCAGCTTTACGCATCACCGATGTTGCACCGTGCAGCAATCGTGATGGGACCGATGGGATTTGTGGCCGTGCTGGCTGGCTGGATCACCACCGAAGTCGGCCGCCAACCCTTTACCGTCTACGGCCTGTTGCGGACCAGTGATAGCCTTGCCCCCGTCGCAGCACCTGCAGTGGCCGCATCGCTTGTGGCGTTTATCGTCGTCTACTTCTTCGTGTTTGGCGCAGGCACATTCTACCTTCTGCGTATGATGAACCAAACGGCTTCGATCCCTCACTTGGGCCTCAATGAGGGTCCAATCCGGACTGCAGGAATTACGCCCATCATGCAAACCGATCCAGACTCAATCCCGGCGAACAAGGAATCGAATGATGTTTGAACTTTCATTTATCTGGGCAGGGATCATCGCATTTGCCGTCCTGACCTACGTGATCCTCGATGGATTTGATCTGGGCATCGGTATCCTTTTCCCGTTTGCGAATGGTGAACAGGAAAAGGCGGCGATGATGAACTCGATCGCTCCGATCTGGGACGGGAACGAGACATGGTTGGTGTTGGGCGGCGGCGGTTTGTTTGCGGTCTTTCCGCTGGCCTATGCTGTTATTATGCCCGCTCTGTATATGCCGATCATTTTGATGCTATTGGCCCTGATCTTTCGCGGTGTTGCCTTTGAATATCGGTGGCGGACGACGCGGTGGAAACCTGTCTGGGACGTTGCTTTCTTTGGCGGATCATTTGTTGCGGCCTTCATGCAGGGTATTGCCTTGGGTGCGTTGGTGCAGGGGATAGAAATCGCAGACCGTGCCTATGCTGGCGGTTGGTGGGACTGGCTAAGCATATTTTCACTGCTGACAGGACTGGCCGTTGTCGTTGGATATTCGTTGTTGGGCGCAACGTGGATCATCCTGAAAACAGAAGGTAGCCTGCAACGCCAGATGCGGATCTATGCGTGGTGGCTTGGTGCAGGCACGCTGGGCTTTATCGGGATTGTTAGCATTATGACTCCCTTCCAAGATCCGGAGTATTTTCAACGCTGGCTGAATCTACCTGGGAGTGCCCTTAGCGTCATCATGCCCGGCGCTGTTCTGGCCGCGGCTTGGGGGCTTTTCACAGGCCTGAATGCCGGCAAAGATGCACAACCATTCCTGTCGGCTCTTAGCCTGTTTGTTCTATGCTTTGTCGGCATAGGCATCAGTTTCTACCCCAATATTGTGCCACCCGGCCTGACAATCGTCGACGCCGCAGCACCAGATTCAAGTCTTCGCTTCGCCCTTGTCGGGACAGTCGTCCTTGTCCCGCTTATTCTCGGGTACACAGCCTATGCATATTGGGTCTTTCGCGGAAAAATTGATCCAGAAGAGGGCTATCACTGATGTCGTATTCAAACCTGCGCAAGATCGGCTGGTTTGTCGCCTTGTGGGTCATGAGCGTTCTGACGCTGACTATTGTGGCCTATGTCATAAGACTGGTGATCAACTCCTGAACATGACCTTCTGTTTGGCGTCGGGCGTGATTATGGCCCCAATTGCTTTCACAGAGCAATTTTTCGCTAAGAGGCTGGTGGAGTGGAAAACG
>JAGGNB010000019.1 GCA_017886375.1 Octadecabacter sp. | reverse complement strand
CGGTGACACGCTTAGCATCACGATCTGGACCAGCGAAGAGAACGGTCTTTTGACAACTGCGGGCCGCGGTCTGTGACCTTTCCAGAAACCCGCGTTTCGTCGTCTGGCACCGTATTTCTGCCCTATGTCGGGGACGTTCGTATTCGCGACATGAGCCCAGAACGTGCGCGCGCGCATCGAAGAAACCTATCAGCCAGTGTCTGCATCTGCGCAGGTGCAATTGGCGGTCACTGAGGGTCGCGAGCGGACGGTCAGTCTGGTCAGTGGCGTGTCGTCACCCGGAAGCTATCCGTTGCCGAACAATGACTATACCCTTCTGGAACTTGTCGCGGATGGTGGCGGTGTCAGCGCCAGTCTGAACAATCCGCAGGTCCGTTTGCAGCGCAATGGTCAGATATATGGAACGTCAGTGGATCGGCTTTTGGATTCGCCGCGCATGAACACGACGTTGCAGGGCGGTGACCGTGTGTTTGTTGAGGAAGACGATCGCACCTTTATGTCGCTCGGCGCTGCCGGCACAGAGGCGATCCACAAGTTCCCGACAGATCACGTCACCGCACTTGAGGCCTTGGCCATTATCGGCGGCGTCGCTGATGCGCGCGCCGACGCCGGTGGTATCTTGATCCTGCGCCGCTACCCTGTGCGAGATGTAACCGCAGACAGATCCGGTCCTGATCACCCGCGCACCGTGTTCACCCTTGATCTTACGTCGGCGGACGGACTGTTCTCTGCGGATAGTTTTGCCGTTCAGCCGGGCGATCTAGTGTACGTCACTGAAAGCCCTGTCACCGCCATCAGCAGTGTCTTTGGCATTCTTGGCGCTTCGATCGGATTTGGCAACCAGCTGAACTAAGGTCGTTCCAATTGAATTAGAATTGGCGGCATGGGTCGCTGTGTAGCCACAATCCGCGCCCGTCCTGCACAGAATAGACTCCGATGATCACACCATAAGAATTGGTGGGATCATCGCGTGCTGGAATTTGCTCACATTGGAACATTTGCGGATGCGCCATCAGGGGACCCCATCGGGATTGCTGATACGGCGATGCTGCACTCGGCCGATGGTGCGGTTTTGTTCACGCTGGCCGTGGCGGAAGACGCGCTGCTTGTCGCCTATTCCGTCGGCGCGGACGGGTCCCTGACGCAGATCGACACACAGACATTGCCCTTCGACCCCGACTTCGCGCCGGAACCGAGACTGACTCTGTCCCAAGGCGGGGATGCGGCCGTGTTGCAGGTGTCCGGAATGGGGACCGCCGGAGTGACGCAGATTAGGCTGACCCCTGACGGATTGTTCGACATGGTGATCCCGTCAAGTAGTTCACAGGCTACGGCTGGCCAGGGTCATAGTGTGACTGTGACGATTGACGGCGCAATGGCACTTTGTGCGCTCGACCCTGCGACAGGGTGTCTGCATATGTGGTCGATGGACGGTGATGGGCAGTTTGGCACAAAGCTGGCCCAATCAGGCGGCACCGCAAGTGGTCCGTTCATCACAGATGTGGCGGCCCTCTCTCAAGCCTCGGGCGATATTGTGCTGGCCGTTTCAGTTGAGGCAAACGCGCTGGTGTCTTTTGTGACAGGCGGTGACGGGTCGTTGACACAGGTGGGTTTGCTTGATCCGGCGAGCGATCTTTGGGTGTCCAGCCCCATGGCGGTTGAGACGGTGACAGTGGGTGGACAAGGGTTCGCCATCGTCGCCTCTGCGGGCAGTTCCACCCTTAGCGTCGTACAAGTCGGGGCGGATGGCAGCCTTGCGATCGTTGATCATGTCATGGACACGCGCGACACCCGTTTTGGCGGGGCGCAGGTCCTTGGGGTGACGGACTACAACGGGCGCGCCTTTGTTGTGGCTGCCGGGTCTGATGACGGGATAACGTTGTTTGAGGTGTTGCAGAATGGGCAACTATTGTCGCTTGGCACCCTGGCGGATGAGATGAACATGACCCTCGACAATGTGTCATCGCTGGATCTGACAGTGCAGGAGGGGCGGCTCGATATCTTTGTCGGATCGTCAACCGAAGCCGGCGTAACAGTGGTCAGTGTCGAGATCTCGGACGCGGATTTACGGCTGGGCGGCACCAACGGTGAAGACATCCTGACAGGCGGGCCTGGAAATGACATTTTGCTTGATTCCGCAGGCGCAGACACGTTTATCGGCGGTGAGGGGGCCGATATCTTTGTCTTTGTCGGGGACGGTGTGCGCAATGTCGTGCGGGATTTTGACCCGACCGAAGACCGTTTTGACATATCAAGTTGGTCGTTCCTGCGATCACTGGATGACGTCACCTATAAGGCCATGAACAACGGCGCAGAATTGAGGTACGGCGACGAAGTGTTGCGCATTATGGCGGCTGACAATCAGACACTAACATGGGCGGAACTCGTTGGTTCGACGACTATGTTGGGCGCGCGCATGTTGCCGTCTTGGGTCTTTCCCGAAAGTGAACCGGACGAACCACCACCGCCCCCGCCGGAAACGGGGCCAACGACGATCATGGGTACTGAAGGGGTGGATGTGCTTCAAGGCGGACTGTCGGACGATTACATCGATGGGCTGGCGGGCAATGATAGCATCAGCGGGATGGCGGGAACCGACGTTATCAATGGTGGGGCTGGTGATGACGGGATTAAAGGCAACGCTGGCAATGACATTATGAACGGCGGTGCCGGCAATGATCAGCTGTTTGGCGGCATCGGCTGGGACACCATTGCGGGGGACGACGGCGACGATTTGATCCATGCGGATGATGGATTTGATACGGTGTTTGGCGGGCAGGGCGACGACAAGATTTGGGGCAACAATGGCAATGATATCCTGAATGGTGGCGTGGATGATGACGTTTTGTATGGCGGGCTTGGCGCGGATGAATTGTCCGGTGATGCGGGCAATGACATCTTAGCCGGCAGTTCGGGTTCCGATCTTTTATGGGGTGGATCGGGCAACGATGATTTGGCGGGCAATGCAGGTTTTGACACGATTTTTGGTGGGGAAGGTAACGACATCCTTTCGGGCGGCATTAGCCCCGACAGGCTATTTGGCGGCGACGGGGATGATATGCTTTCGGGTGCCAATGGATTGGACAATCTGTTTGGCGGCGCGGGCGCGGATACCATATTCGGCAATGCGGGGCCGGATACGCTTTATGGGGACGCAGGCGATGACACGCTGGCAGGTGGCATCAACCATGATTTGCTTTACGGCGGCGACGGTGCGGATACGTTGTCGGGCGAGAGCGGGTCGGATCGTTTGTTCGGAGGATCGGGGGACGATCTTATCTTCGGCGGTGGTGGTCAGGACGTCTTAGCAGGCGGGGCAGGGGACGACGTTTTATACGGCGGCGGTATGGCGGATGAATTTATTTTCACCGAAGGATCGGACCGGATTGTACAGTTTGAGGGCGGCGTTGATAGCCTGTCGCTGGACACGGGCCTGTGGGGTGGCGGTGCGTTGACGATTGCGGAATTCGCGGCATATGAAAGTGGCACGATCAACGGCGGCGTGCAGTTCGATTTCGGGAATGGCAATAAACTGCAGGTCACAGGCGTAGAATCTGCCGGCGATTTATTCGATGACCTGCTTTGGTTCTAGCGTTCCAGATTGTCCCGAAAAAAGCGGCGCAAGAACAGCAACCCGAAGGCGCCGCAAATGATCGCAACAGTCAGGGCATAGATCGGATCAACGTAGGCACCGTCATACGAATGGTAGAAACCCTTGCGGCTTTGGCCTGTGACGTGGAGGAGGGGATTCCATTCAAGCCAACCGCGATAGGGTTGGGGAATTATGCTTGGCGAAAGGATGACGCCCGACACGAGAACCAAGGGACGCGTCAGAACAGCCCAGACCGTGTGCCAGATGACGTAGCGCGACGTGAGGACGCAATTTAGCAGACCAACGCCAAGCCCCAATGCGGCGGCCATGGCAAACGATCCCGCAATAACCGGAAGATCCAAAATGGTGCGCGTGTCCCACACGATCAGGATAAATGAGAGCAGCAGATAGCTGACCATCAGTTGCGTCAGGCAGGCCAGAATGAACCGTGCCATGACGGCGTCCCAAAACGTCACACGCGGGTAGGACAACAATTGATTCGAAAAGTTTATCGCCTGGGAGACCTTAGTCGACGTGCTGATAAACATGAAAAATGGCATGAAGCCGGTGGCATAATAGATCGCAAAATTGGTGCCGATGGGGGGAGATCGGAAGCCGAACGAAAAGATCACTACCATGACGCCGACGGCGAGGGCCGGTTCCAATATGGCCCAGATATACCCCCCCGGTGATCGGCCAAAGGTTGTCGACATTTCGCGCAAAACAAGGGCCGATATCGCGCGAATGGTGGCAAAACGCGGAAGCTCACCGACATCTTTCAAGCCGGTGTAGGCTTCGCCTGATGGGGCCAATGGCGCTGGAATAGGGTCGCTTTTGCGTTGCATAACTATGGCTTGATCCGTGTCTAATTTCTATTTTTCGTGTTTCGTTCATGCACTTCGATGGCCTCTTCGAGGTCGTCAAAATACAGGAGTTTGCCTTTTTCAAGAACGGCGCCTGCTGTGCACATGCGACGCAAGATGGCCATTGAGTGGCTGACAAAAACCGCGCCCGAATCGCTCACGCGATCCAGAAACACTTCGCGGCTCTTTTCGGCAAATTGCGCGTCGCCAACAGCGGTCACTTCGTCGATGAGATAGGTGTCGAACTTCAGTCCCATGTTGATGCCAAAAGTAATGCGCCCCTTCATGCCCGATGAGTAGGACCGTACTGGTAAGAAGAAATGATTGCCGATATCGGCAAAATCGCGCACGAATTTTGTCAGCGCGTCAGTATCGACGCCGTAGATGCGGGCCACAAAGCGCACGTTTTGAGCGCCGGTCAGATTGGGGTGCATCGATGAGGCGAGCCCGACAGGAAATGACACCGACCCGTCTGATAAAACACGTCCCGACGTGGGGTTGGTGGTGCCGGCAAGGATTTTCAGCAGCGTTGATTTCCCCGCACCATTGCGCCCCATCAGGCCAACGGATTTGCCTGTCGGAAATACAACACTGACGTTATCAGCAATGGTTGTGCGGACGCCGTGCATATAAAAAGATTTGGTGAGGTTTTCGAGAACGATCATGTGTGATCCCTACCGGCGGTCCCGAATGGAATACGCGCTGAGGGTCACGATGACCCATGCCAAGAACGAAAACATTGCCACAAGTGACGTGATCTGAAGTCGGTTCGGGGCCTCGGCGCTTTCGGGTAATGTGGGACGAATGTGCGCTGCGAGATAGCGGCTTTGGCGACGGGCCTCTGCCAAGGATGTGTCCATCGTCGCTTGCGCCGCGCGATAGCTGCCTTCGGCGAATTCAAGATCGACCGCGAGCCTTTCATATTCGCCAACAAGTTCGGCAAATGCCGGATTTTCGCTGTCGGGGTCCTGATTTTCGCCAATGCCGAATTTGTTGCGCTCTGCGACGATGCGGGCCTCAATGACGTCGATACGTTGCTGGGCACGAACGATCCGCGGGTCATCCTGACTGGTCGATTGTATCAGGACGTCAAGTTCGATCAATTCATTGGCCAAGGCCGATTGCAGCGAGGACATGATCCCCAATTGACTTTGGATGGAGGCGGCGGGATCGACAATCTGCGTGCGGTTGCGAAATTGTGTTAGCACGGACCGCGCATCCTTGAGCCGTTCAACCGAACTGTCGAGGTCTTCGCGCGCATATCGTGTCCCGTCTTCGCGCGCGATGGCGGAGAGGCGGTTTATCATCGCGAGGCTCTCATCGTAAATAAGCTGGTTTACGGTTTGCGCATCTTCGGGCGTAAAGGCCTGAACTTCGATGTCGATCAAACCGGTACCGCTGTCGGAATAGACACTCACCATGCGGGCCCAATGGGCGGTCAGGTCTTCGATGGTCCCTGGGGCATCATAGGTAAAGATCGGGTCCCGTCCGAGTTCGGTATCGCTCCAGATGGCGCGCAGATCGACGGCGTTGTCGATGTTGCGCACAAGTTCCTGACTTTGAATGAATTGAAACAGGATCTCGGAGTCTGTCGACGAGGAGCCAGACAGTTCGGCAACCCCGCCGAGGAGTTCAAATGCTGATCCGATTTCTTCGGTGCGGACGGAAAATCCGGCCCGCGAGACGTAGCGATCTGCCGCGCGGTCCCACATGTACCACGCTGTAATCAAAACGGGCCCGATCGCAAAAATCAGGAAGCTGAAAAATGTGACAACGTGGCGTCCACGCAAACGGGCCTTGGGTGCGGGCGGTGGCACATTGGACGTTTCGGCGGCTTTGGGCGCGCTGATCGGGGGCACGTCATTGGCGGCTGTCTTGGCTCTGTGCGCTTCTGATGCGGCTCTTTCGCTTTCGAGGGCATCCAAGCTGCGCTGCATCTTTACGGCCTTAAGATCTTCAATCTCTTTGGCCATACGCAGACGGTCCTGACGCACCAAATTGAATTCCCGTTCGGCAGCCTTTACGGCCTCGTCGGAATCAGGGGCCGGGCTGGAAACAGGGCCAGAACCAGGGGAAATCGTGTCTAGTTTTGGCGTGCTTTTACGGGGTTTGGCGGTCACAACTGGTCACTTTATCTTACTGGTTACATCAGACAGATTATACGGATATTTCAGACATTGACCAGCGCGCTAACGCCCTGATCGAGCGTTCAATAATGTGGTGATATTGATCGCCCAGATCGAGGGGTGAAAATTCCGTGACCAAGCCGCGCGATTGTGCACCACATGAAGGGTGCGATTGTCACGAAACGTGCTGACCAGTTTGTGCAGGGCTTCGGCGGATTGCAGAGGTCTGCGCGGGTCAATGATCGCGCTTTGTGGGTGGTGGGCCGAAAACTCATGTGCGCCACCAATTTGTGGCATTACGACAGGCAGACCCGCCTCAAATGCTTCGAGTGCTCCGATAGACAGACCTTCGTAATGCGACGTCAAAAGATAGCAATCTGCGGCCACGAGATCAGGCCGAACGTCGCTTACTGGGCCGCCGAACGTGATCCGCTGGCAGATGTCGTCACCTAAAATTCGCATGAATTGGGACCGCACGAAGGTGTCGGTGTCCGTGCCGCGCAGGATCAGGCGATAGTTGTTTGGAAGCTGCCCGAATATCCGTGCGGCGGCGCACAGGTTTTTTTGATGGCTGGCGCGGGTTGTCATCACAACGGTCGGATGAAGCGGTGGGCGCAGCGGCGGCAAGGCACCAAGGTCAGAGCAGTTCGCAATTTCATGGACAGTGTGACGGTTCAGCGGCAGCCCTGTAAATGTCGCACGATCTGTCTGCGACAGAAACACAAGGTCGTGGGGCAGGGACTTGGTGAGGCCATCGCGTTCAACTTTGCGGGCGAGGGCAAATTGGGGCGTGGAGCGACCGGCAAAAGGACTGCCGTGGTAGGTTGCAATAAGGCGCGGCGGGATCGGCGCTTTTCGCACAAAGCGACGGGCCATTGGCAGGCTGAGGCGGGCATGCGCCCACAGCACATCAAACGGATCATGTGTGTCTAACGCTGCGCAAAATGACCACCAGACACGCGCGAGGCGGGCAGGGTTCAGTGTTGTGGACAGTCCCGGAATGATGACGTGATCGACGTTCAGATCAGCGGTGAAATCATAGCCACCTTCGTTTATGTCGGAAAAAACCGTGATGTCAGCGCGATCGGACAGCAGATTGCACAACTGATGGATATGACGCGGCACACCCGAGCGCCCCCCGTGGCCGCCAAGCAAGGCAATGCGTTGGCGCGCCATCAGAAACGCCCGATCAGCGCAGCAAGCCATAGGCCCAGCGTGCTGATGCGCGATTGGCGATAAAGCCCTGCCGAAAAGACACCCCTCAAACGCCCAAACGGGCCTTTGCCGTGAAGCGATGCGACACAATCAAGCTGCGCGGCGCATTCACCTGAAAGGACTGCACGGCTTCGTTGAAGGGCTGCGAGGTGTCTGGATGTATCGATCGAAAGGGCGCGGTTAGACACCCGCAAAAGCCGTCGCAATGCGCCACGCAGGCCAGTCGCCGACCCCAGTGCATTTGTAGTGTGTTGGCGATAGTCGAGGCTGGGTTCATCATCGTGAAAAACAGTGCCGCCTGCACCACTGACCAGCTGATAGGCCCACCAGTCATGATAGACGACGCCCTGTGCCGCGTGGATTTGATCGCGTAGCAAGTGCCATCCGGCTTGGTTGAGCACCATCGTATTGCCGCTGGCGATATTTTGAACGAGCGCGTTCTGAAACAGCGGCGGGCGTCGCCGAGGGGGTGACAGACGCAGAAATACGCCCTGCGCGTCAACCAGATTTGTCCGACTGCAATAGAGTGTGGGGCCGTCTGTTTGGGCAACAATTGCGCAGGCACGGGCGAGCTTATCCGCGTGCCAGATATCATCCTGATCACAGAACGCGACGAACTTGGTTTGCGGATCGACGCGGGCGAGGAGGGAGAAAATGTTCGCTGAAATCCCGTTTTGCGGTCCATCATACAGGCGTGCTTTGTCGGCGTTGGCGGTGATAAACGTCTCTAATACAGCGCGACTATCGTCTGTTGATCCGTCGTCGCTAATAAGAACCTGCCAATCGATGTAGGTTTGCGCAGACAAGCTATCCAGTTGCGCGGGCAAAAAGCGTGCGCCGTTGTAGACCGGCATTACGATTGCGACGCTGGGGAGTGTTGGCGTTGTGATGGCAGCCTCCGGATCGGTGGTGATTAGGCTCGGTCGTCGGGCCGAGGCGGGCAATCGAAGGGGCGTTTGCGCAAATCCACGACGTCACCGACGAACGGCGGCACGTCAGCCATAGCGGCAACACCTTGGATGAATTGCGCCGGTTTGGCAGGAT
>JAGGNB010000018.1 GCA_017886375.1 Octadecabacter sp. | reverse complement strand
TCACCGAGTCCGCCGCGCGCGCCCTGTGGCTGGATGCCCCCGCTGCGACTTATATCGCGCTAGACGATGCGGTTTTGGGCACCTACTTTATCAAGACCAACCATCACGGCGGTGCGCGCCATGTCTGCAATTGTGGCTATGTCACTGCAGCGGACGCGCAGGGCAGGGGCGTCGCCCGCGCCATGTGCGAGCATTCACAGTCAGAGGCTCGGGCGCTGGGCTACACCGCCCTGCAGTTCAATCTGGTGCTGGCGTCAAACGCGGGCGCGATCCGTCTTTGGCAAAAACTGGGCTTCGACATCGTGGGAACCTTACCCGCCGCGTTCGACCACCCGTCGCTTGGCCTCGTCGATGCACACATCATGTGGAAGGTTCTTTAACCCCCCGCGTCAAAAACCTTGCGCAACGCGATCATCGCATCCGCATAGTACGGGTCATCCGCAATCACCTGCCACGCCGCCTCAGCCTTCGCCGTCTGGCCCAGATGTTTATAGATAAACGCCCTAACGATGGGATACTGGACATTGCGCTGCGACCGCGTGTCGGGCCGCATCGCCATCACGTCCTCCAGCAGGTCCGGCAGTGCCGCCACGTCATTGGCTGCCGACCAAAGCGCGCGTGCGTCGTTCAGGATTTTCCCGAGCGCCCCATTGATGAACGCGGGCGTGCGCGTTGCCTGACGGATCAATGACACCTCGCGGTCACGCCCCTCGCACCTCACCGCAATATCCATCCGCGCCGACGCCCGTGTCCGGTGCCATGCCGGTTTTGCGCCCGACAGATGCGGCACGAAGGCAAGTGCCACACCGTAGTAGGGCACAAACGCGCCGCCCTGAGGCTCGAACAGCTGGAACATCGGACGGACGGGGCCGTCATTGCCCAGCCACGTGCCCCGCTTAACTTCGGTCAGCCTGAATTGCGCCAGCGCCGCTGTGAACGGCGGCAACACCTCTGCCCAAAACGCGTCGCGCGTGATGGAAGGTTCGGCCGCGCGAGGTGTCGGAGTGGTGAAAGGCCAGATCATGAATGGATGAGTATCCCAAAGCCGGACACGTGCACGATCGGGAAATCATGGGACCATAATGGTCGCCGCGAATCAAATACAACAAACAGGCGTGTGATTCGGCGGCAAATGGCCGAGTTTCACCGCAGATTCATGCTATATGGCAGGAAAACCAATAAAATTCCGGGAAACCGTGGGATTTTTTTGATATACCAAATTTATCTATATGTTGTGTTTCAGACTTTCAAAGTCACATCATCTATTATCAACTCACAGGCTTATCCACAACCTGTTGTGTTTTGATGCCCCATAAAACACCATCTAGTTGCATGCTTTCCCAAAAAAACCTTGGCGTACCATGAATTCCCGTGCATACATGTTGCAAGGAGACGGGCAGACAATACGGGGCACCAAACGACCCCACCAACCGCAAGGTTAGGTTTCATACAGGCACCCATTTTCTTGAACGACGAGATCCGGCGCGCGAGCGAGCAGACATCCCCCCAGGTGGCGCGCGCAGCTGGATTTACCCGGAAACGGGACGAGGGCGGTGGATCAGGCAGTGGCAGCAGTCTGATCCGCCGTTTTCCGTTTTAAATCAAGCATTTTTGGGGGACGAGTAGCGGGAGCCGCGGGACAGTGGGTCTGAGTTTTAGAGGCGAATTCAACCAAAAGGTTGACGGTAAGGGGCGCATGTCGATCCCTGCCGATTTTCGCGTTGTGCTCACCGACGGCGATCCGCGTTGCCCCGAAACCCCGCTCCCCCGCATGGTCGTGTTGCACGGCAAACACCTGAAAAATTGTCTCCATGCCTACACGATTGAGGCGATGGAAGAGATCGAAGCAGGCATCAAAGCCCTGCCGCGTGGTTCGGAGGCGCGCAAACGTGCGTCGCGGATGATCCTTGGTAAATCGTGGGACACCGAAGTCGACAAAGACGGGCGCATCGTGCTGCCCCAACGTCTGCGCCAGCAAATCGGGTTGACCGGTGAGGCAACAATGGCCGCTATGGGTGACTACTTCGAGATATGGAGTGCCGAAACCTACGCGGAAGCCGAAGCCGCAGAGGCCGTTGCAATGGATGCAGAATTTGACGGTGATTTCGATCCACTGTCTCTGATTTATCCACCGGAAAAACCATCGAAAAACCCACCGGAAGGCGGGTGATCAATGGGGACTGCTGATGACACCGCCCCCCATATCCCTGTTCTGATCGGGCCATTGATTGCGGCCTGTTCGCCTATTTCTGGCACGTGGCTGGACGGCACATTCGGCGCGGGTGGCTACACGCAACGTCTTTTGGACGCTGGCGCCGACAAGGTAATTGGCGTGGATCGTGATCCTGCAGTATTCAAAATGGCACAATGGGCGGTCGATAACCCTGCTGTTGAGCTGGTTGAAGATACATTTTCCAACCTTGACGCGGTTGCGTCTGATTTGGACGGGATCGTGCTCGATCTTGGTGTGTCGTCCATGCAAATCGATCAAGCAGAGCGTGGATTTTCATTCATGAGGGACGGTCCGCTGGACATGCGGATGGGACAGGAGGGACGCAGTGCAGCTGACATTGTCAATGAAACAGACGAAACCGATCTTGCTGACATTTTATATACATATGGGGAAGAACGTGCATCACGCCGTATTGCCCGTAAAATCGTCGAGCAGAGAGATCGTGAACCAATCACCACCACCCTGCGCCTTGCCAAGCTGATCGAGGGGTGTCTGCCCCGATCAAAACAAGGTCAAAGCCATCCTGCGACGCGGTCCTTTCAGGCCATTCGTATCGCGGTAAACGACGAATACGGTCAGCTTGCCGAAGGGCTGGAAGCCGCGGAACGCGCGTTGAAAACCGGCGGTTATTTGGCCGTCGTGACGTTCCACTCCGTTGAAGATCGCATGGTGAAACGTTTCTTGCAGCAACGCGGTGGCGGTATGGGCAATGCCAACCGGTATTCGCCCGTGCTTGAGACTGAAAAGCCGGCCTTTGAGATTGTCACGAAAAAGGCCAGAGCGGCCGACGATGACGAGGTCGCACAAAATCCAAGATCGCGTTCTGCCAAATTGCGCGTGGCGCGGCGCACAGACGCGCCCAGCGGTCCGGTCGATCGATCAAAACTTGGCATGCCACAACTAAAGGTCACGCGGTAATGCGTTCGATATTTTTCATGATTTCGGGATTGATGGTCATGGGGCTCGCGTATTGGGCCTACCATGAGAACTATGAAACACAGGCGTCGCTAAGCGATGTGCGCAGATTGCACCAGCAGATGGGGGCGGCCCATGAACGGCTAAACGTCCTTCAGGCCGAATGGGCCTATTTAAACCGTCCTGACCGCCTGCGCGACCTTGCCGAACTGAACTTTGACCGCCTGCGATTACTACCGCTCATACCTGATTCTTTCGGGCGCATTGAACAGGTTGCGTACCCGACCACTCTGCTCTTTGACATCTCGAATTCCATCGAAGTGTCCAGCGACAACGCACCAACGGCGACACAGGCGGCAAGCGAATGATCCGTACCCCCCTCCGCCCGCTGGCCCGCATCCTGAAAGCCCGCGACCAGGGACAAAACCCCGACGCGATTGAGGCTGAAAACATCCGTTTGCGCAACGAAGCAGACCGCGACCACGACCGCAATCGCGCCGAAGGGCGCCTGTTGGTCATGGGCATCGCATTTTTCTGTGCGTTCTTGGTCATCGGCACACGTATGGGCATGCTTGCGGGGTCGGTGCCCGAAGAACCGATTGCACAGGCATCAGGATCACCCATTTTTGGCCAGCGGTCTGATATTGTTGATCGAAACGGCCGCGTTCTGGCGACAAACCTTGATACACACAGTCTTTATGCGCAAATCCCCGACATGATTGACCCCGCAAAAGCGGCGCGTGATCTGGCGGCGATTTTCCCTGAACTGGAAGAAGACGACCTGCTCAAAGACTTCACCGGTGAACGCCGGTTCCTCTGGATTAGGCGCGAAATTTCCCCCGAACAGATGCAAGCGGTCCACGATATCGGCGATCCCGGTCTGTTGTTTGGCCCGCGTGAAATGCGGCTTTACCCGAACGGGTCGGTCGCGGCACATATTCTTGGCGGTGCGACCTATGGGCGCGAAGGCGTGCATTCTGCCGAAGTTATCGGCGTTGCAGGTGTTGAAAAATACTTCGACGATTTCTTGCGTGATCCCGCCAACGAGGGTGCGCCGCTGGAATTGTCGATTGATTTGACCGTGCAGGCCGCCAGCGAACGGGTGTTGCAGGGCGGCATGATGTTGATGTCTGCCAAAGGCGCGTCATCAGTGTTGATGGATGTCCACACAGGCGAAATCATCTCGATGGTGTCGCTGCCGGACTTTGACCCCAACGACCGCCCCCGCATCCTGACCGAAGGCGACCAGTCCGATAGCGTGTTGTTCAACCGCGCACTGCAGGGCGTCTACGAGTTGGGCAGTGTCTTCAAGATATTCGCGGTAAGCCAAGCTATTGAGATCGGCTTGATCGAAGCCACCACCATGATCGACACCAGCGGCCCGCTGACATGGGGCCGTTTCCGGATCCGCGATTTTCACGATTATGGCCCAGAGTTGAGCGCTGAGGACGTGATCGTCGAATCGTCCAACATTGGCACGGCGCGCATTGCGATGATGATCGGTGCGGATCGCCAGCGCGCATTCCTCGGCTCGCTCGGCCTGCTTGTGCAAACCCCCGTTGAAATGGTCGAGGCCCCGACAGGGGATCCTTTGCTGCCGGCCAATTGGTCGGAAATTTCAACGATGACAATATCTTACGGACATGGGTTGTCGTCCTCACCCGTCCACCTTGCGACGGCCTATGCCAGCCTGTTGAACGGCGGTTACCGCGTTGAGCCGACAATCGTGCGCCAAGACGGGCCGCGACATGGCCCCCGCGTGGTCAGCGAA
Organism: Octadecabacter sp.; assembly: GCA_017886375.1. Lineage (GTDB taxonomy): Bacteria > Pseudomonadota > Alphaproteobacteria > Rhodobacterales > Rhodobacteraceae > Octadecabacter. Next base: position 3,952 of record JAGGNB010000018.1, on the reverse strand, counting down.
CAGGTGTCCGTCGCAGCCCGCGATATGCTGCGCGCTGTCGTTGTGCGTGGCACTGCATCATTTGGCGATGTCGTTGGCTACAGCGTTGGTGGCAAGACCGGAACGGCCGATAAGCCGCGCCCCACGGGTGGTTATTATGATGATCGCACCATCGCGACCTTCGCGTCCGTGTTCCCCGCCGACGATCCCCGATATGTTTTGATCGTCACATTGGATGAGCCGTCTGTTGAGGCGCTCGGTGAACAGCGCCGCACCGCCGGTTGGACATCGGTGCCTGTCGCCGCCGAAATGATCCGTCGCGTGGCCCCGCTTTTGGGCATGCGTCCGGACGTTGAAACCCTGACGCCAACGGGTGTATCACTTACCTCAAATTGAGGCCCGCAGCTTAAGGCGCTTTGATTGAGGCGCTTTAATTGATTGAGGTCGGACATGAACCCCCAAGCCGAACACAAAACGTCATCCCTCGCAGCGCTTGGTTTGCGCGCACAGGGCGGGCGTGACGCGACCATTACGGGACTGTCCGTCGACAGCCGCGATGTCAAAGAAGGGACGCTTTTCTTCGCCCTTCCTGGCACGAAAGTTCACGGCGCGGAGTTCATTCAATATGCCCTCCGGATGGGCGCAGCGGCGATCCTGACCGACGCGCAAGGTGCTCAAATTGCTGCCAAAGAACTGGCCGACAGCAGTGCAGCACTTATCATCGCCGAAGACCCGCGCGGCGCGCTGGCGCTGACGGCCTCGCTCTGGTTCGGCGCACATCCTGAAACGATGATCGCGGTGACCGGAACGAACGGCAAAACATCCGTGTCGACGTTTGCCCGCCAAATCTGGATTGAGATGGAACTTGCGGCCGTCAACCTTGGTACCACAGGCGTTGAAGGCGCGTGGACCTATCCGTTGAAACACACAACACCCGAACCAATCACGCTGCACCGCACCCTCGCGCAGGCAAAAGCACACGGCATCACCCACGTCGCAATGGAGGCGTCATCGCACGGGCTTGATCAGCGGCGTCTGGACGGCGTCGTGTTGGCCGCAGCTGGCTTTACCAATTTCACCCAAGACCATCTTGATTATCACAAAACGTTTGAAGCGTATTTTGACGCCAAGATGGGGCTATTCACACGATTGCTGCCCGAAGACGGCGTCGCGGTGATCAACATTGATGACCCAAAGGGCCCCGAGGTCTTGCAGATCGCCCATAGCCGGGGTCTGGAAACCATCACCGTTGGCCGCCACCCCGACGCGCGGTTGAAATTGACCGGACAGCGATTTGATTCCACGGGCCAGGAAATTCTGTTTGACTGGCAGCGCGGCAGCCATTCAGCGCGGCTGAACCTGATTGGTGGATTTCAGGCGGACAACGTATTGCTCGCGGCCGCTTTGGTCATCGCGGCAGGGGGCGATCCCGAAGAAGCGTTCGACACACTGCCCTATCTGACCACAGTGCGGGGCCGGATGCAGCACGCGGCGACGCGGCGCAATGGCGGGTCGGTGTTTGTTGATTACGCACACACACCTGACGCCGTCGCCACAGCGCTTATGGCGATGCGCCCGCACGTGATGGGCAAACTCATCGCGATTGTCGGCGCGGGCGGTGATCGTGACACAGGCAAACGCCCGCTGATGGGGCAGGCGGCAGTACAAAACGCTGACATGGTCTTTGTGACCGACGATAATCCACGATCAGAAGACCCGCGCGTCATTCGCGCCGCTGTCATGGCGGGTGCGCTTGAAAACGCCGCAGGTAAAAGTGTGATCGAAGTTGGCGACCGCGCCGAAGCTATTTTGCGCGGCATTGATGCGCTTGGCCCCGGTGATGCCTTGCTGATTGCCGGAAAGGGCCACGAAAGCGGGCAGATCATCGGCGATGATGTGCTGCCGTTTGATGATGTAGAACAGGCAAGCGTCGCAGTCGGCGCGCTGGACGGAGACCTTTAGATGGCCCAAGACACACCGCAAGACACGCCCCCAGAGACGGCCCAAACTGCGTCCCAATTTACGATCCTGTGGACGTCCCACGACGCGGACGCCGCGACAGGCGGAAAATCCACTGCAAAATGGGACGCGACGGGCGTGTCTATTGACACCCGCACCATTCAGACGGGCGATTTGTTTGTCGCGCTCTCGGCTGAACGCGACGGGCATGATTTCGTCGCGATGGCGCTTGCCAAAGGCGCGGCTGCTGCCCTTGTGACCCACCGACCCGATGGTGTGGCTGACGACGCGCCGCTGCTGATCGTGCCCGATGTTCTGGCCGCACTCAGCGCATTGGGGCAGGCGGCACGGGCGCGAACCTCTGCCAAAGTCCTCGCGATCACCGGCTCTGTTGGCAAAACGTCTGCAAAAGAAATGGCCCGCGCAGTTCTGTCGCGCCAAGGTCGCGTCCACGCCGCCGAGGCCAGCTACAATAACCACTGGGGTGTGCCTTTGACGCTGGCGCGTATGCCCCAAGATTGCGACTTTGCCGTCATCGAAATTGGCATGTCCAACCCCGGTGAAATCGCGCCGCTGTCGCGCTTGACCTGCCCACATGTGGCGATGATCACGACCGTCGGCCCGGCTCACCTACAAGCATTTGATGACATTAACGGAATCGCCCGCGAAAAAGCCGCGATCATCGACGGGCTGGTATCGGGCGGCGTTGCGGTGCTGAACGCAGACACGGAAACCAGTGAAATTTTGCAAAGATACGCCTCAAAACGCGAAGTCACGCAGGTATTGTTCGGGCAGATGTCGCGCACTTGGGCATTAAAACACGTGGCATTGGCGCAAGGCAAAACTTTGGTGCAGGCCGACACGCCCAATGGCCCGCTGATGTTCAAACTGTTAACGGCGGGACGTCATTTTGCGATGAACGGGCTGGGCATTCTGGCGGCCTGCGCCGCCCTTGGCGCGGACCCCGTTCAGGCCGCGATGGACCTTGGCCAATGGGCACCCCCCGCAGGGCGCGGCACCCATGAAGTTGTCACGCTTGATGCGGCAATTGAACACGAAACGCTGATCTTGCTGGATGATGCGTTCAACGCCAACCCGACATCCCTAACCGCCGCCTTGGAGGTTCTTGCGTCCTACACGCCGCACGACAATGTTGGCCGCATCATAAAAGGACGACGCGTCGCGATCCTCGGCGATATGCTGGAACTCGGTCCGCACGAGAACGCGATGCACGCCGAGACCGCCAACGATCCGTCCATCCCCGCGCTGCACCTGATCCACTGCGCTGGCCCTCGCATGCGCCACCTCTATGATGCGCTGCCGGACAACCAGCGCGGGCAATGGGCTGAAACGGCGGACGCCCTTGCGCGGCAAGCGGCCCAGCTGGTGGACGGCGGCGATGTCGTGCTGGTCAAAGGCTCAAAGGGATCAAAAATCAGCCTTGTCGTTGACGCCATACGAAAACTGGGGCATCCCGATGCGACCTAGTGGTTCAGTGAAACCAAACACGATCTAGTTATTAAACGACGGGAATTTCGCATATGTTGTATTGGCTAACGGCTCTTTCGGACGGCGGCGACGTTTTCAACCTGTTTCGCTATATCACGTTTCGTGCGGGTGGCGCGTTTCTGACAGCGTTGATTTTCGGCTTTGTCTTCGGCCCATCCTTGATCCGCGTGTTGCGCGCACGTCAAGGCAAAGGCCAGCCAATCCGCAATGACGGACCAGAAAGCCATTTTGCCAAGGCAGGCACCCCCACCATGGGGGGGCTGCTGATCGTCGGCGCATTGCTGACCTCGACCCTGCTGTGGGCGCGCCTTGATAACCCGTTCATCTGGATGGTTTTATTCGTCACACTGTCGTTTGCATTGATCGGGTTTGCCGACGATTACGCCAAAGTCTCAAAACAATCGAGCGCTGGGGTCTCGGGCCGCTTGCGCCTTATCCTCGGCTTTGCAATCGCGGGCGTCGCTGCCTACTGGGCCGCACAATACCACCCGGTTGAGCTGCAAAA
>JAGGNB010000081.1:87500-122374 GCA_017886375.1 Octadecabacter sp. | reverse complement strand
GCTGTGTTTTTATCCTGCACGAACCTGCGCACTTTGGACGTCATTGAACGGATCGAGACGCAAATCGGAAAGCCTGTTCTATCAAGCAATCAGGTATTGGCTTGGCATCTTTGCCGGCTTCTGGACATCGCGCCGCAACAACCACAATTCGGTCGGTTGTTCGATCCCGACGCGGACCATTAATTCGACCTATTCGGCCGGCATCCCATCAATCATGCCAACGCGCCTGTTGCGTTCCCCGAACATCAACAAGGCCGGTGTCACAATCAGTGTGAGAACCGTTGCCACAACCAATCCACCCGCAATTGCCGATGACAATTCCGTCCACCACTGCGTCGATGGGGCACCATAAACAATATCGCGCGTAAAGAAGTTAAGGTTCACGCCGATGACCATGGGCATCAGCCCCAGCGCCGTGGTGACAGACGTCAGGATCACCGGACGCAGACGTTGTGCGCCCGTACGAAGGGCGGCCTCAAGCGGTGATTGCCCCGATTTCTTTAGGTTATTGTAGGTGTCGATCAACACGATATTGTTGTTCACCACGATCCCCGCCAAGGCGATGACGCCAATACCACCCATGACAATCCCAAACGGGCGACCGGTAATCAGCAGGCCGAGCAACACCCCCGCGATGGAAAAGACAATCGCGCTCATCACGACAAAGGCTTGATAAAAGCTGTTGAACTGCAGAACCAAGATCACGAACATCAAAAAGATCGCTGTGGCGAAGGCCCCGACGAGGAAGTTCATGCTTTCGGCCTGATCTTCAGCCTCACCTGCGAAACTGAAGACAACGCCGTCAGGCAAATCGGCGGCATTTAGGGCTGCGGTGAGCGCGATCACCTGATCGTTTACCAAGATATCCGGCGCAACATTGGCTTCAATCGTGGTGACGCGTTTTTCGTCGATCCGGCGAATGACACCTGTGCGTTCGGACGGTGCAAAGGTCACAAAGTTCGAAATCGGCACAAGGCCTGACGACGTCGGAACGCGTAAACCCGCAAGTTCCGACAATGACCGTTCGGCACGCGGGAACCGCACGCGGATATCCAGCGATCCTTCGACATCATCAGGGCGGTAATCGGCGACGGTTATGCCTTGCGTCAGCAGTTGCACAGCCTGCCCCAAAAGACTGACGTCCGCCCCAAATCGTGCAGCTTCGGCGCGGTTCACAAGGATCGAAACCTCAACCCCGGGAACAGGGCGCGTATCGGTTACATCGGTAAACCCGCCCATGCTGTCCATAATATCGCGAATTTGCTGCACACCCAGCGCCTGATTGTCCGGATTTCGCGCCGTGACTTGAAGGTTTACCGGTTTTCCTGTCGTTGGCCCGCCGCTTTCGGTTTGGACCTGAACGTCGATGCCCGCGATATCTGACACGCTTTGCCGGATATCAACGCCGATCTCAGCGGCTGTGCGCCGCGTGTCCCATGGCGTCAATTCCAACTGCAACGTGCCGATGGTTTCTTCGTCACCCTGCCCCGCGCTCATCATGGATCGCGCATAGATGCTGGCGATTTCGTCATACCCCAACAGTCGGTCTTCGACCGCGCGCACCAATGCATCGCGTTCAAAGATCGAGAAATTGTCGCGCGCGCGCACCTGGACCTGCATGAAATCAGGCTCGATCGAAGGGAAGAACGTGACCCCTTTGCCGAACTGACCGTAAAGGCTGAAACCGCCAAGCAGCAGCGCAATCGCCAACAAAAGGGTCGCCGCAGGCCGCAGCACTGCCTTTTCCAAAAGCCGCACATAGGCGCCGGTAAATCCGGTCATATCACGCGGATCGCCAAATTCGGCTGCGTGCAGTGCCGCCTTGGATTTCGCCGTTTGCGGCGCGCGTTTGCCGATCAATCCACCGACAACAGGAATAAATATCAACGCCATGAACAGGGATGCAGACAGGGTCAGAATAACTGTGATCGGCAAGAATTTCATGAATTCGCCGACCATGCCTGACCAGAACAGAAGTGGAAAGAAAACCGACAACGTTGTGGCAGTGGACGCGATGATGGGCCACGACATGCGCTTGGCCGCATAGGAATAGGCTTCCTTGGGTTCAATGCCTTCTTGCAGTTTTCGGTCGGCCAATTCGGTGGTCACAATCGCGCCGTCTACCAGCATGCCCACCACCAAAATCAACGCGAACAATACGATGATATTCATCGAAAAATCCATCGTCCAAAGGGCGATAACGCCCGCAAGGAATGCGCCTGGAATTGACAGCCCCACAAGGATCGCGGACCGTGTTCCCAAGGAGAGCACGATCACAATCATAACAAGAATTACGGCAGCCATAACGTTGGCCTCCAAATCGCTCAGCAGGTCTTTCACTTGCTTGGACTGATCTTGCAGATAGGTGATCTCAACGCTTTCAGGCCAGTCCACTTGCAACTCATCTACAAGGGCTTTTACGGCGGCCACCGTTTCGATGATGTTCGCACCGGATCGTTTTGTGATCTCTAACGCCAAGGCTGGCTGGCCGTTAATGCGCGCAAAGGAAGAGGGGTCGTCAAACGTCCGGCGGATCGTCGCAATATCACCAAAGGTCACGACAGCATTGCCCCGCACCTTGACGGGCATCGACATCACGTCATCGAGGTTTTCGATCAATCCCGGCACCTTCAAGACAATACGCCCGGATCCGGTTTCAATCGCGCCCGCGGCGATTAGCATATTGTTGCGCTGGATTTGCCCGATCAACTCTTCAAACGACAGATTGTAAGTCTGGAACACCGTCGGGTCGATCAACACTTCGAGGAATTCAAAGCGCTGGCCGCCAATTTCGACCTCAAGAACACCGGGCAGCCCTTCGATTCCGTCTTGCATCCGTTCGGCCAGATCATTCAGCGTTCGTTCTGGCACGGGGCCTGACAGGATCGCAGTGATGATCGGAAACAGGGCCGTGTTGATTTCAGTAATGGTAATATCGCGGGCATCATCGGGAAGATCGCCCTGCGCGCGATTAGCGGCTTCGCGCACCTTGTCCAGTGCCTCCTCATTATCACCACCGGGGCTGAATTCCAGTTGGATACTTGCAAATCCTTCGGACGCATCCGAATTCATACTTTGAAGACCAGTGATCGAGCCAAACTCGGTCTCCATCGGTTCCAACAACAGGCGTTCCGCGTCAGTCGGGCTGATCCCGTCCAAGCCTGTCGAGACGTAGAAGAACGGCAGGGGCACCTCTGGATTGGCTTCTTTCGGGATTGCAGAATAGGCATATGCGCCCACGCCCAGCACCATGAGCAGCGCCATAACAACAACCCGCGACCGCGAAAATGCAGCGTCTATAATCTTATGCATTAGTTTGTGTCCCCGAAATCGGGATCAATGATCTCACCCTCGTTGACATAGCCTTGGCCGACGGTAATGACGTCCGCGACATCCGGCAGGCCAGTGACCCATATGCCGTCGATCTGCGCCTTTACGACCTGAATGGCGAAAAATTCAACAATGTTTTCAGCGTTGACTGTTTTCACACCAAGCGTGCCGTCGGTATCAAGCGACACGATGGACGGCGATAGAAAATGCGCTGTGGCCTCCCCAGTTGGAATGATGACTTCAGCGGAAATTCCGGCCGGAATTGCGCCGTCTGCGTTTGCGACCTCGATTTCGGCCAAGAATGTACGGGTTTCGGATGCAGCCGACGTGCCGACAAACGTCACCGTTCCAACCCGCTCTTCGCCAGTGATAAATCCGATTGTCGCTGGCTGGCCGATGGACAATCGTGTCAGCGACTGTTGCGGCACCTGAATGGCGACCGTCAGCGGTGTGATGTCAACCAACCGCCCGATTTCGGTGCCCGTTGACACATATTCGCCTTCGTCCAGATCTAGGGTTTCGATCCGTCCTGCAAACGGTGCCGTAATTGTCAGGGCTTCTGCATCTTGTTGAACAATCGTCACTTCCGCCTGCGCCGAGGCAAGTGTCGCGCGCGCCTGCGATACCCGATCCGCCGTGGCGACACCGCGTTCAAGCAGGGCTTCGGCATTGTCGAATTCGCGCTGTGCGCGGGCCAATTCTTCGGCGGCGCTATTGGCATCAGCTTCGTTATTGGTCGGGTCAAAACGCGCAATCACGTCACCTGCGTTAACGTCTTGGCCTTTTTGCACCAAAACTTGCGAAATTTCACCCGATGTTTCAGCCCGCATCATCGTATCACGGTCCGGCAGCGCCTGACCTTCGGCCTGATAGAATTGCGTCACCGTTTCTGCATGCGATGTCGTCACGGCCACGGTGACAGGTTTTGGTGTTTCACGCGCAATTGTCGGCGTGGCGTCTGCGGACGGAATGATAAAACCGCTGCCCATCCAACCAACGATTGCGATAACCAGAAAGCCCGCGATCCACGTTGATCGGGATGCGCCCTTATCAGACGAAAATACCAGCTTTTGCGGCACATCATCTTTAGCCGCAGTGTCGCCTGCGGATGTTGGACTGTCTTGTGTCATTTGCTTGATCCTTAATGGACTTGGGCTCTAGCTGATATCAGCGAACCGCGATTTCAATAGAGCTTCATCATATTCATCCTGAGCAGTACTATCATAAACCACGCCGCCGCCCACGTTCATTTGGATCGAACGATCTGCGCGATACATCAAAGTGCGGATCGCCACGTTGAATTCCATCGCGCCATCCGGTGCGATCCAACCGATTGACCCGCAGTAGGCTTCGCGAGGCTGGGTTTCGATTTCGCGAATGATCTCCATCGCGCGCACCTTCGGCGCGCCTGTGATTGACCCACATGGAAACAGCGCCACAAACAGCTCTTTAAGTGTTGTGTCTGGCAGGATCTGGGATGTGATGCATGATGTCATCTGGTGAAGTGTCGCAAAACGTTCGACGACGAACAGCTCTGGGACTTTGACGCTGCCAATTTCTGATACGCGCGACATGTCGTTGCGCAACAGATCAACAATCATCAGGTTTTCGGCGCGGTTTTTTTCGGATGATTGCAGGGCGTCCCTAACGGTATCGTCTTGCGCGGGCGTGGCGCCACGCGGCGCTGTGCCTTTCATCGGGCGGGTTGTGAGTGCGCCTGTGGACGTCAGAGAAAAGAACAATTCAGGCGAACGTGACAGCAAAGCTGTTTCGCCAAAGTTCACCAACGCCCCGTGCGGCACCTCCTGTCGCTCGCGCAATTTTGCATAAAGTGCGTCCGGCGATGCATCAGAACGCGTCGCAATCGGGAACGTCAAATTCACCTGATAGATATCACCCGCGCCGATATAGTCGTGGACCGTTGAAAACGCCTGCGCATAGCGATCGGCAGTCCATTGCGGCTGCAATCGGTCGAGGGCAACAGACGCATCAACTGCCGATGGTGTGGATGGCTGCGGCGCATCAAATACCCCGAAATGGATCAACGGTAGGGCCCTGTCCGTCGGCATCAGCCGTTCCAGCTTCGGCGATGTCAGGTAGCCAAATTCATAAGACACATAGCCCGCCAGCCATTTGCCATCCGACTGCGCCCGATGCATGGCCTCAAACGCGGCATCAACTTGGTCTGGCGTGTCGGCACGGATCATCTCAGACGGGGCGACAAACCTGTCCCCGCCCCCGGATGGCCCACGATCGAAGGTTACATTTACGCCGTGCTCATCCATCAGAAATCCGCGGCGATCCGCATGTCACGCAAAGGTCGCACGATTGCGATGGCATCTTGATAAATCTGGTGGGCTTTATACGCCTGAAGCGCCGCATCATCCGCGAATTCAGCATACACAACGACGTCAATTTCGCCGGACAGTGCATCGACGCGATTATTTTGAACCACCTCGAACACTGACGCATGCGGGATATTCTTGAGCATCGACAGCCCATCAACAATCCGCGCCACGTCGCCTTGGTCTTTGGCGCTGAAAAGAACAACGTGGCGAATGAATGTTCTGTCTGACATGGCAAAATCCGTTTTCGATTGATGTGGCTGGGTGCGGAATATGTGTCCTAGAAGGATTGCGGATACAAGCGTGGACGTGGCGTTTGCCAGCGCCCATTTGACGCGATGACTGACCCGTCACGATGGGCGCACCAAATCCGTATCACAGAATTGGCGCGGTCGTTTCAGAATACCGACAGCGGTATTCACCCAGCGTCACGGCCAATCCATTTTGACAAAGGCGCAGCTGAAACCCCGTGCAGAATGATCGACAAAAAGACGGTCATGGACACACATGCCAGTAGTTCTTCTTCACCAGGGAAATCAAACTCGTCCAAGATGATAAGCGTAAACAGGATTGACGCCAGCCCGCGCGGCCCAAACCATCCCAAGAACATCTTTTCGCGTAGGGCCAGACCAGTGCCAAGCAGCGACAACCAGATAGGCAGCATGCGTACAACCGTTAGGAATAGAACGGCCAACAAAAGCACCTTCCACGTCATGTGGTCCAACCCGTCCGGCAGCAGCAATGCGCCAAAGACCAGAAACGCGAACATGGTAAGTAATTGCCCGACCCCTTCCATAAATTCACCGATAAAATGGATTTTATGTTTGTAACTATTGCCGAAAACCATTCCGGCGACAAATGCAGCGATGAACCCGTTTCCACCAACAATTTCAGCCCCGATGTAGGCAGAAAATGCCACCGCCAAGAACGCGACACCTCCCGCAGCTTCCGCCATTAGATTTTGGTCTTGAGCCGCGTCCATCGCCTTGGCAAAGGTCCATCCAAACGCAATGCCAACCAATGGCCCAACGATTATTTGCACCAATGCGGATGTCGCAAGCCCGTCTGTATTCGCACCTTCCATTCCTGCCGAAGCGAGAATTGCTCCAAACAAAACGAACGGCAGAACCAGCCCGTCATTTAGCCCACTTTCGACGTTGATGGTCTGGCGCAACCGTTCAGGAACGTCCGCGCTGGTGACAACAGTCTGCCCGAGGGCCGCATCCGTCGGGGTCAACACAGCCGCGGTCAATAGCGCCATGGCAAGCCCGCTTTCGGGGTTGAAACCATAGGCGACGATCATCCCAAGCCCGATCGTCAGCGGCATCCCGATAACCAGCATACGCAGTGGAATTTTGAAATTTTTACGCAGTGCCGTGAGCCGGACACGGCTGGCGTCAGAAAACAGGACCAGCACCAGCGTGATCTCGGCAAGCAGGCGTTTGCCCTCGTTCATCATTTCGGGTTCCGCCAGCGCTTCGATTGGGCGCGCGCAAAGATACCCGACACCCATGAAGATAATCGGCAAAGTAACGATGGTCTTGGCAATCGCGTTGGTCAGCAATGAGTAGATGAAAATACAACCCAGAACGGCGAGCAAAATAAGCTCCGGTGACCAAAGTAGATGTTCCAAGTCAATCCTCCAAAAACGGATACGACACCATAGGCCAGCTTAGGACGGGTCCAAAGTAAATGTTAGTTACCGCGCCCGCGTCTGCCACTTAATCATCGAGGCCAGAACGTACTGGTCCGATGCAGCGCTGCGTGGAATTCCAGACCGCTCAGTCCGCGTGGTCGCCACCACGCGCCTGCTGACGTGATCGCCACGCCACATACAAAAGCGGCAAACCAGTCACACCACCCAACGCCAATGACGCCCAAAGGACGCTCATCCCATCGCCATTGGCCAGGACGCCACCAAAATGAGTGAGAAACAGGCTTGCGGGGATGATCCCAGCGACCGTCGCGATGGCAAAGCGCCAGAATTTCAGCGTACTCAATCCAGCGGCATAACTCATCAGATCGAACGATATGAATGGCATCAATCGACTGGCAAAGACCGCAAACATCAGCGCGTTTTGTGATCCCAAAAGGCCCCTGTCCAGTCCAGACCCAAACCATCGCCGTGCAACGTCCCGCCCCAGAACACGCGCAAGAAGAAATGCAATGATTGCCCCAAGCTCTGCGCCGATAATGATATAGACCGCACCTGCGAATTGACCAAAAACTGCACCTGCAGCCATGGCAATAGGTGCGCTTGGAATGGGGGTCATAACGACCGCCAGCACCATAAGGGCGATGACCGCCAACGGACCGAAAACACCAAGGTCAGCAACCATTTGTTTAATGGCGTCAGGATTAGCCAGATCACCAAAGCCCAATGACCCCTGCCACCCCAAATAGGCGACAACTGCCAACACGACGACCAAAACTGAGGCTATGGCACGTTTCTTGTTCATCGGGCGTGAAATGCCTTTCAATTTGTTCGCGGTTCGGCGACGCGGAATGGACGACAATGCGTCAATGAGGATTTTCGGTCTAGGAATGTCATACGCTCGGCCACTGGTCTTTGGCGCAATGGCGCTGATAACACTTTCACCCGCAAACCCATAAAATACCCTTTCACCCTACAACGACAATGCAGCGTTTCACAGGAGGTTAACAAAAAACAACCCTATGGATCGAGTTCGGGCAGATCGTGGCGGCGCTATGTCTTGTTTCAAACTCACAGGAATGTGACGCATGAGGGTGCTTGACCTTCCCCCACTGGAATACCCGACATCATTTGAGAATAAGGGCAATAATACGAGACGCGGGGCCATCGGTTGGGTCGCAAACGCATCTGCAAAGTCGCCCTATCATCAACACGTGCTGGCGCATCGGCCTGCCAGATAGACAATATGGATTAACTTATGCGCATGAAACCAATCAGTATTCTACTTGTTCTTGGTGTCGGGGTCGGCGCGGCTGCTTTTCTGAATATTCAGAATGGCCCCGCCGACGCACAGGTGCCGATGCAACCATTAAGCGTCAATATCGCCGATGGAGAAATCCTGTACGCTGAAAATTGTGCAGCCTGTCACGGCGCCAACCTTGAGGGTCAGTCGGACTGGCAATCGCCTAGCACCGATGGCCGCCTGCCTGCGCCGCCCCATGATACGACCGGACACACGTGGCACCACGGTGACGGCCTATTGTTCGACTATACCAAATTGGGCGGACAGGCGACGATGGCTGCGCAAGGCTTAGAATTTGACAGCGCAATGCCGGGGTTTGGCGACACCCTGACGGATGACCAAATCTGGAACGTTATCGCCTATATAAAATCGACGTGGCCGGATCGGGTCCAAGAAATGCAGCAGTCTCGAACCGAAGGCGAACAACTGCGAGGGAACTGAACGCGTCAGATTTGATCTGACACTGCCAAAGCCGTCGCAGGAAACCCGATCCGGTCCAGCGCGTCCTTAATTTCGGCGGCAGTTTTCCGGCTTTCGACACCAACCGTCTTAGTGTCAAGATCAATATCTATCATCGCATCCTTATCCAAGGCGGTGATGGCGGTTTTGATCGAAGCTGTGCAATGGCCACAGCTCATATCTGGAACATTGAATTTCATCTGGCTCTCCTGATTTTGACAACACTTAAGAAGTTTCCAGCGGGGAAAGGTCAAGCAGAACATATATTATTGCTGCGCTCTTGACCTTCCCGTTGGTGGAACCCCTACCTAAGGGGTCAGACGCAGAACAATTGGACTTTAAAAATGACCACATCACATCGCCTTAGCCTGTCTGGAATGACCTGCGCATCCTGCGTTGGACGTGCTGAGCGGGTGATTAGTAAAATTGATGGTGTAACCGATGCTTCGGTTAACCTAGCGACCGAAACGGCAACGTTTTCATCGGACGCCGCGGCGCTGCCAACCATCGCTGAGCGCTTGTCAGCCGCTGGATATCCAGCCCGCCAGACCACGACGCGATTGCAGGTCGACGGCATGACCTGCGCGTCCTGCGTCGGTCGGGTCGAACGCATCCTAAAGGCGCAGACGGGCGTGCTGGACGCCTCTGTTAACCTCGCCACCCAGACAGCCAGCGTCACGTTTTTGGATGGTGCGATCCGTCCTGAAAGTCTCGCACAGGCCGTCACAGAGGCGGGATATGAAACCACCCTTCCAAAGGCTGACGACTCGTCGCAAAGCGAACGCAAAGCACAAGAAGAACAGACGCTGCTTCACGCGACGCTTTTCGCCGGATTGCTGACGCTTCCTGTGTTCCTGCTTGAGATGGGCAGCCATTTCATTCCCGGCATGCACATGTGGGTTGAGCGCACAATCGGCACGCAAAACAGCTGGATTTTCCAGTTTATCATGATTTCGATCGTGATGGCCGGACCGGGATGGCGGTTCTACCAGAAAGGCTTGCCTGCACTGCTGCGCGGCGCCCCCGATATGAATTCTCTTGTGGCATTGGGCACTCTCGCGGCTTGGACCTTTTCGACCCTTGCATTGTTCGCGCCTTCCATTTTCCCCGAAGAAACCGCGGCCGTTTATTTTGAAGCTGCGGGCGTTATCGTGACGCTCATCCTTCTGGGCCGCCTGCTAGAAGCGCGGGCCAAGGGCCGCACGGGGGCTGCGATCCAACGCTTGGTGGGCTTGCAGCCTGCGACTGCTTTGGTGGAACGCGGCGGCAAGGTCATCGAACTGCCGCTTTCAGATGTCGTGGAAGGTGACACCTTGCATCTGCGCCCCGGCGCGCGGGTTGCGACCGATGGAACCGTCATTGATGGCCAAACATTCATCGACGAAAGCATGATTTCCGGCGAACCTGTTCCCGTTTCCAAAGGGGCTGACGACGCTGTTGTGGGTGGCACGATCAATGGCACCGGCGCGCTGACCTATCGCGCCACGGCGGTTGGGGCTGATACATTGCTGTCCCAGATCATTCGTATGGTCGAAGACGCGCAGGGCGCGAAACTGCCGATTCAGTCGATGGTTGATCGGATCACGGGCGTGTTCGTGCCCATCGTCATGGGATTGTCAGCGCTGACAGTTTTGACATGGCTGATCCTCGGCCCTGATCCGGCCTTAGGCTTGGCGCTGGTCGCGGGTGTTTCGGTCCTGATCATCGCATGCCCCTGTGCTATGGGTCTGGCAACCCCGACATCCATCATGGTCGGGACAGGCCGCGCTGCAGAAATGGGCGTGCTGTTTCGCAAAGGCGACGCGCTGCAGAGCCTGCAAGAAAGCAAAGTCATCGCCCTTGATAAGACAGGCACGCTGACCGCTGGCGCACCGGAACTGACCACCCTGAAAACAGCATCGGGCTGGTCACGCGAAACCGCGCTGCCGTTGATTGCAGCACTTGAGGCCCGATCCGAACACCCCATCGCCAGTGCAATCGTGCGCGCGGCGGCGGGCTATGATCTTGCTGACATAACAGAGTTTTCGTCGGTCACCGGAATGGGCGTGCGCGGGATTGCAGATGGAAAGACCGTGCTGGTCGGGGCTGACAGGTTCATGACGCAAGAAGGTATCGATCTTGGCGAATACGCGCAGACGGCAGATGCACTTGCCCAAACTGGCGCGACACCGCTATTTGCCGCTATCGACGGCCAGATCGCGGCCGTGATTGGCGTGTCCGACCCGATCAAGCCGACAACTGCAGCTGCAATTTCTGCTCTGCGTTCAATGGGCCTAAAGGTCGCAATGATAACGGGTGACAACGCAGTGACGGCACATGCAATCGCGCGCGAACTCGGTATCGAACACGTCGTGGCAGAAGTGATGCCAGACGGCAAAGTTGCAGCGGTGCAAACCCTACGGGAAACCCATGGTAAGGTCGCTTTTGTCGGGGACGGTATCAACGATGCGCCTGCACTGGCGGCCGCCGACACCGGCATCGCGATTGGCACTGGCACGGACGTCGCAATCGAAGCCGCCGACGTTGTTTTGATGTCGGGCGATCTGGTCGGGGCGGTCAACGCACTCAAGATCAGTCAGGCCAGCATGCGCAATATCCGTCAGAACCTGTTCTGGGCCTTTGCCTATAATGCTGCCCTTTTGCCCGTTGCGGCAGGTGTGCTTTACCCGATCACAGGCACCCTGCTGTCGCCCATGTTGGCGGCTGGGGCCATGGCGCTGAGTTCGGTGTTTGTGGTGTCAAACGCCCTGCGCTTGCGCCGCGTGACGCCTGCCCTGACTGACGCAAACGTCTTGGCGCAGTCATCGCCACTTTTACCAATCGGAGCTACATCATGAACATTGGTGAAATTGCGACCCGATCTGGCCTGCCCGCAAAAACCATCCGTTATTACGAAGAAATCGGTCTTATCAAACCGCTGCGCGACACCAACGGCTACCGCGCCTTTCGCCAGCAAGACCTTCATAAACTCACGTTTCTGGGCCGTGCCCGTGCCCTTGGGTTCAGCATCGAAGACTGTCGCAACCTGCTCGCATTATACGAGGATCAGAATCGATCCAGCGCAGACGTGAAATCCATTGCCCGCGACCACCTCGCCAAGATCGAACAAAAGATCGCGGACTTGGTCGACATGCAATCGACGCTGACGCATCTTATCAGTGCATGCGCGGGCGATAACCGGCCCGATTGCCCGATTTTAAATTCATTGGATGTTCAATCGCTGTAACGGGCAGCGCACGTGACGCTATCGCTTCTCAAGGAAATGGTAGGCCTCAAGAATAGTCTCGGTCAGCCCATCAAAAAAGCCCGGAAAAGTCACATCTATAAGGCTTGCGGGGGCATCTGCGTCATCTGCGGTGCCATCACCGGCTGGCTTCACAGCAACAAGGTGGCTCGGAGACTTGAGCAATTCGCGATAACTTGCGCCTGTTCCATGCTTAAGCACGTTGATCGCCAGATAATATTGGTGGATCCTATCGGCGAGGTCGGTTTTTCCGGCCTGCACCAGTATAGATTTTAATTTGCGCGAAAACGGGCCGCGCTTAAAGTGGTGCTGCATCCGTGCTTCAAAAACAGATAAAATATCAACCGCCGCCAGTTCAAGCGCGACAGTCGCGGCGGACAGGTCTTCAATTTGGGCCTCGGACACGTGCTGCCCGCCCATCAGGACCAGAGTTTCTGCAATCCGACCCTCTTGCATCTTTGCGTTGGCCTGCGCCGCCGCAACAAGTTCAGGTACGCTCTGTGTCGCTGCCATGATCCATTCTCCATTGGTTTCCACCCCCCTTAAGCTACAGGGCTGGAAATGATAGTGGCAGGAACGCTTATCTTGTTTCGGGGGCTTCAGGCTTTGGGGTTAGCGCAATCCACCAACCTTAGACGCCAAGTCAGCAATTGCTTCAATGCCGACGTTTTGGCGCAACGCGCTGAACACAAATGGGCGCCCTTGACGCATCAAATTGGCATCTCGTTCCATGACACTCAAGTCGGCACCGACATGCGGCGCAAGGTCAGTCTTATTAATCACCAAGATATCGGACTTGGTGATCGCAGGGCCGCCTTTGCGCGGGATTTCTTCGCCCGCGGCAACGTCGATTACATAAATGGTGATGTCGGCCAGTTCGGGGCTGAATGTCGCCGACAAATTATCGCCGCCGCTCTCAATCAGAATGATCTCAATGTCTGGATGCCGGCCTTTCATTTCTTCAATCGCCGCCAGATTGATTGACGCGTCTTCGCGGATTGCCGTGTGCGGGCAACCGCCAGTTTCAACGCCAATGATCCGGTCAGACGGCAGAACCTGCATGCGCACCAAGGCGTCGGCATCTTCTTGGGTGTAGATGTCGTTGGTGATGACACCGACAGAATATGTGTCACGCCAAAGTGTGCAAAGTGCTGCTGTCAGGGTCGTTTTACCCGCCCCGACAGGGCCGCCAATACCGATCCGAAGGGGGCCGTTTAGGGTGGTCATGTTCTGAAAACCTTTGAATATTGGGTTTCGTGTTTCATCGACGCGATGTCAGGAAGAAACGCTGTCGCTGACAGAGCATCCAAATCCCCATGGCCGGTCTGTTCTGCAATCCGGCCACAAAGCGGTGCCAAACTTTGGATCAGCGTATGACCTTTGCGTTGGCCCAGCGGGATCAACCTCATGCCAACGCTGACAAGCGCGCTTGCGAAGCTTTGCAGATACATCTGGCTGGTGAGAGAGAGAGGCAATTCACCCAAGCGCGCCGCCCATCCAACAGCAACCGGATATGCCATCGGCGGCAGGTCATGCCCCCAAATCGCGGACGTAATCTCTCCAAACGCAGCACCTTGCAGATCAGTTTCCTTAAGCCGTTCTTTTGACGGCGCAAACGCGCGGCAAATGTCGTTCACATCCTTCGGATCATCGCTGCCATAGGCGGCGGCCAAAAACAGGGCATCGTTGCGACCAGACCCGAATTCCAACACGTCACCAACCCATGCGCCAAGTGTCGCGGAGTCGTGCACGTCGCCCATTTCAATCGCCCATTCCAACCCGTGCGAATAAGCAAACGAGCCGATCGGGTAGGCAGGTGAAAACCACTGCGCCAGTGTCAAAACCGCCATTTCAGTGGGCATGGCTATGGGTCCGCCCGTGGCCGTATGCACCACCTTCGGGAATGAACTGTTCGACCACTTTTGTCACGGACGCGCCAATTTTTATCATCAGTGCCTCGATGACGTGGTCGGGTTGGATCAACAAACGGCCCCGTTCAATCTGACAAGGCGTGTGGCGATTTCCGATGTGCCACGCGATCCGCACCAGATCGTCGCCCGTTATTTCGATCAGCGGCTCTTGTGCGGCAAGCACTTCAATCATGGTGCCATCCGACAGGACAAAGGCGTCGCCATGGTTCAGGGATTCCGTATGTTCAAGGTCGACCAAAAACGCCAACCCTGTGTCCGTCAACAGCATTCTGCGGCGCAAGAAACGTCCTTGATAAGTCAGTGTGCAGCAGCCCACGGGCTCTTTGGCGTGGGCGTGACGTTTGATTGTCTGGCTTACCAAATCCGGCATCGTGTCCCCTCAGAACATAAAATATCGTTGCGCCATCGCTAGAACCTCGGCTGGTTCGCAGGTGAGCAATTCACCATCCGCGCGAACCTCGTAGGTCTCTGGATGCACCTCAACCTCGGGCGTGGCCGTATTCAGCAGCAGGTCCTTTTTGCCAATGTTGCGGGTGTTTTCCACGGCCACTGTCTGTTTTCCCAAACCTAACGTGTCGCGCACATTGGCGTCTTGCGCGGCGCCTGACACGAAACAAACCGACGTTTCCTGCAGGGCACGCCCGTAAGTGCCAAACATCGGGCGTGAATAAACAGGCTGCGGCGTCGGGATCGATGCGTTTGGATCGCCCATCTGGGCCGCAACGATCATCCCGTTCATCAAAATCATTTCGGGTTTCACGCCGAAAAACGCAGGGCTCCACAACACCAGATCGGCCCGCTTCCCTTCCGCAATGGACCCGATGTGTTTTGACACACCGTGTGCGATGGCGGGATTGATCGTGTATTTGGCGATGTAGCGGCGGACGCGAAAATTGTCGTTCTCGCCTGTCTCATCGGGCAATCGCCCGCGTTGCTTTTTCATCTTGTCTGCCGTTTGCCATGTGCGGATCAAAACCTCACCGACGCGGCCCATAGCCTGACTGTCTGACGCAATGATCGAAAACGCGCCCATGTCATGCAAGATATCTTCGGCGGCGATGGTTTCGCGCCGAATGCGGCTTTCGGCGAATGCCACGTCTTCGGGGATGGATTTGTCGAGGTGATGACACACCATCAACATATCAAGATGTTCTTCAAGCGTGTTCACGGTGAAAGGCCGCGTCGGGTTGGTCGACGATGGCAGGACGTTTTCCATGCCACAGATCTTGATGATATCGGGCGCATGACCGCCACCAGCGCCCTCGGTATGGAAGGCATGGATCGTGCGGCCTTTGATCGCTGCGACAGTGTTTTCCACAAACCCAGATTCGTTCAACGTGTCCGTGTGGATCATCACCTGAACGTCCATGTCGTCAGCAACCGACAGACAACAATCAATCGCGCCGGGCGTGGTGCCCCAATCTTCATGCAGCTTTAGCGAACAAGCGCCCGCATTGACCATTTCGACCAAGGCGGCGGGCTGGCTGGCGTTGCCTTTGCCCGACAGACCAAGGTTCATCGGGATGCCGTCAAACGATTGCAGCATGCGCCCGATGTGCCATGGCCCCGGTGTGCAGGTGGTGGCCAGCGTGCCGTGCGCCGGCCCCGTACCACCGCCAAAACACGTGGTGACGCCAGAATGTAGCGAGTCTTCCATTTGCTGCGGGCAGATAAAATGGATGTGAGAGTCAAATCCACCCGCCGTCAGGATGCGCCCCTCGCCCGCAATGACCTCGGTTCCCGGACCGACGATGATGTCGACGTTCGGCTGGGTGTCGGGATTTCCCGCCTTGCCGATCTTGTGGATACGACCATCTTTCAAGCCGACATCAGCCTTGTAGATGCCCGAATGATCGATAATCAGCGCGTTGGTAATGACCGTATCAACAGCGCCCTGCGCGCGCGTGGTCTGGGCTTGCCCCATTCCATCGCGAATAACTTTGCCACCGCCGAATTTAACCTCTTCGCCGTAGGTCGTCAGATCCCGCTCGACCTCAATAATCAGATCGGTATCCGCCAGCCGCAGCTTGTCGCCTGTTGTCGGGCCAAACATTGCGGCATAATCCGCCCGTGCGATTTTCGTTGCCATTCAGAGATCCCCCATAACCTGCTGGTTGAACCCGTAAATCCGTCGCAGCCCGCCAATCGCGATCAGCTGGACCTCCCGTCGTTGGCCTGGTTCGAACCGAACGGCAGTGCCCGCAGCGATATCCAACCGCATGCCGCGCCCTGCGTCGCGATCAAAATCAAGCGCGCTGTTGGCCTCACCGAAATGATAATGACTGCCAACCTGCACAGGCCGATCGCCCGTGTTGGCGACCATCAGCGTGATCGCCTCACGGCCTTCGTTCAGTGTGATTGTGCCGCTGGCCGGCATCAGTTCTCCAGGTATCATGGCAAACCTCTAACGAATGGGATTATGGACGGTGACCAGCTTGGTTCCATCGGGGAACGTCGCTTCGACCTGAATGTCGTGGATCATTTCGGGGATGCCTTCCATGCACTGCTCGCGGGTGATGACGTGGGCACCTGCCTCCATCATGTCGGCAACAGAACGGCCGTCCCGCGCGCCCTCAACCACCGCATCCGTTATTAACGCAATCGCTTCGGGGTGGTTCAGCTTGACCCCACGGGCCAGCCGCTTGCGGGCCACTTCGGCCGCCATTGAGATCAGCAATTTGTCTTTTTCACGCGGGGTAAGTTGCATTTAAAGCATCCAAGATCGAGGGAGAGATGAGTTGTTCAGGCATTCGAGAATTGGCATCAATGATTTTCGCAGCTCGAAACTATCGGGCGCCAGCACGCGAATATACAAAAGCTGATCTCGGATCATGCTCGCGCCGGATGTGTCCGGCAAAATTGCCCGAACTTGGCCAAGATGGGTTTCAGCGTCTGCTGACACATAGATCACCGACGCCATCGCGCCTGCCCCACCCGCAATGTTCGGACGCGCCAGATGCGTGGCAGCATCCCCCGCCAACGCCATGGAATCTAGGAATAATGGGCGACCATCACGGAGGATTTCGATCCGGTCTTTGAAGTGACACTGCCCCAAGGTTTCCCCCATCGCCGCGCGCCCGAACACGATAGGTTCGACCAAAAGCAGCGTCGACTGCGCGTCCATTGCAACCCGAAGTGTGCGTTCAAATGCACAATTGTCGAACAGGATCGTTTCTTGTGGCAGCCAATCCAAACGGGCGTTGCCGCGCAGTTCAAGACGGTTGCTGACATGGGCAATCTCACCGCGTTGCGCGCGGTAGGCGCGTTCAGCCGCTTGCGTCGTAACTGTCAGCCGCGTTTGGCTTTCGCAGCAAATGTCGGTTTCAAAAGCATCGCCGCCTGTCACGCCGCCGGCGGTGTTCACCAACACTGCCTCAATGCCTGACGTGCGACTTCGCGGAAATACCGCTTTGGACGATCCCGATTGGCGCAGGTTTCGAATGCCAGTTCCAAAATCCGTGGCCTTGACGGACAGTTTTACAGCGCCGCGCGCCCGCGGTTGGGCGCTGGCCATATTCCAATTTTGGGATCGCACCTGAGTATTGATTGCGGCTTCCTTATAGAACTTGGTGATATGTGACGCTAAATTAGCGCTGGAGATGAACGCCAGCGCACACCGCCCAAATGGCTGACGGAAAACATCATCTGCACAATAAATCATCAAACATGATACATTTTAGGCGATTTAAGAACGCCTGATTTTAATGCCTGCGTCTAAGTCCAAGCAACCAAACCCACAGCACATCGACATCGCGCAGTTACGACGTAATGAATTCCGGCAGCGCGCCGCAATTAATGCGAAATCCAAACTCTCTCGAAATTAGCCCAGTCAGACGAAACCTACATCCGCATGCACCGGATCATCGTGCGTTCTGAACGATCTTCAGGGATCAGCGCCTTCAAGAGCCTTTCCCGTATCTTGTCAGAACAGCGCCGCGCATTTGGTGACATTGCGCCGTTTCTAATTGCGTTCTGGCGCGCGCACGCGATACGGGCTTCGCCGCCCATCTGGGTCAGGTTTGAATCGAGTTAACCGACAGCATTCTGCACCGCGACAATCCCTATAATTTGACCCGTACAGAAGTCCGTATCTGTCAACTGATCTCCGAGGGGTTGAGGCCTAAGGACATGTTTGAAATCTTGGACTCAGCGATGGCGACCATGCGGACCCACTTTGGCCACATCTATGCAAAGACCGGCCTTGATGGGATGATCAGCGTGCTGCATCACTTGCAATCAATCTCCGAAACCCAAAAAGGAGAGCTGTGATTGCGATGCCAATTGGCGCGCTCAAACGAGTCAAAATTCCGCTGGGCGCCTTCCTAATGGCTACAGCCGTCGCACTATTATTTTTATTGACCGATTTTGAATCCTAGCAGACTGTAACGAATAGCAGATTCCATGGCCGAGGAGGGCCCAAGACCAACAGACCTGAACAGGGCGCTCATTTTTATCTGGGAGGAAAGACATGAACCTAAGACCTGATCCAACATTTCACGCATCACCTAAATTGGCGATGGAAGCCCCCGTCGAAAATTACGCATTTACAGTCATGCTCAGCCCAGACGGGTCACAATCTGACGGGATCGCCGTCATTGATCTTAAACCCGGCTCCGACACCTACGGCGAAATTGTACACCAAGTGATCGTACCCAACAAAGGCGACGAATTTCACCACTTTGGCTGGAACGCCTGTTCGTCTTCGTTGTCACCGCTATCGGGCCACGCATTCCTTGAACGCCGATATCTCATCGTGCCGGGCATTCGGTCATCGCGCATCTACATCATCGACGTGAAGGAACCGCTGAAGGCGCACATCCACAAAACCATCGAACCCGAAGAGCTGTTCAGCAAGACTGGATATTCGCGCCCGCACACAATCCACTGCGGGCCAGAAGGTATCTACGTGTCCTGTCTTGGTGGCGGCGGCAAAGACGGCACCGACGGCCCCCCCGGTATCTTCATTATGGATTGCGAAACGTTTGAGATCATCGGCCAGTACGAAATGGATCGTGGCAAACAGGACAAACACTATGATTTCTGGTGGAACCTGCCGCAGGACTACATGGTCAGTTCCGAATGGGGCCTGCCACCGCAGTTCGAAAATGGCATCGTGCCTGAAGATTTGCTGAGCAACAAATACGGCCATTCCATCCACTTCTGGGATCTGCGCGCGCGCAAGAATATCCAGACGATGGACTTCGGTGAACAATACCAAATGGCGCTGGAAATTCGCCCCGCCCATGATCCCACCAAATCCTATGGCTTCTGCGGTGTCGTCGTCGACACAACCAACCTGCAGGGTGCGATCTTTACGTGGTGGCGCGATGATGACGGCGTTTGGCAATCCAAAAAGACGATCACAATCGATCCTGTTCCGGCCGATGCCGATGATCTGCCAGACCTGTTGAAAGGGTTTGGCGCAGTACCGCCGTTGGTCACGGACATCGACCTAAGCCTTGATGACAAATACCTCTATGTCGCCTGTTGGGGCTTGGGAGAGATGCATCAATACGATGTGACCGACCCGATGAACCCTGTTCTTGCTGGCAAGGTCGAACTGGGCGGGATCGTCACAGACACCAAACACCCCAACGGCAAGGATTTTGCCTACGGGCCGCAAATGGTCGAAATCAGCCGCGACGGCAAACGTGTCTATTGGACAAATTCGCTTTATTCGACGTGGGATGACCAATTCTATCCCAACGACGAAGGCGGGCAGATGGTCATGGCAGATGTCGGTGAAAACGGCGGGCTGACCTTGAACAAGGACTTCTACATCGACTTCCCCAAAGGCCTGCGATCACATCAAATCCGGCTTGAAGGCGGGGATTGTTCGACAGACAGCTTCTGCTACCCGTCAGTCTGAATGAAGGCGGTCTAAATGATCTCTGATTTAACATCGGTGACGGCCCTCTGGGGGGCCGTCATTTTTTCGGGGATCTATCACGGCATCAACCCCGGCATGGGCTGGCCGCTTGCGGTGTCTGCCGCATTGATGGAACGCAAACACAAAGCCATGCCGCGGGCGCTCGCAATGCTCGCCCTCGGGCATTTTCTGGCCATGATCGGGATTTTGCTGCCGTTTTCACTGATGGTGGTGCTGATCGAATGGGAACTGGAAATCCGCGTCGCTGCAGGGATTTTGGTGATCGCCATGGGCGTCTATCTGTTGATCAACCGCCGTCATCCAAAAATTCTGGCACGGGTACATCCGGCACGGCTGGTGCTGTGGTCGTTTTTGGCAGCAATGGCACACGGGGCGGGGTTGATGTTGGTGCCTATATATCTCGGGCTATGTGCCGTTGGTGCAGACGAGGCGGGTCACCTCGCCGCGCAAAGCCTCATGGGCAACACAGTCGCAATGGCCTTTGCGGTGGCCGCTGTGCATACACTTTCGATGACCGTCGCGGGCGGGGCCATCGCGGTTGCGATCTACATGTGGCTGGGCCTGAAGTTCCTGTCGCGGACGTGGTTCAATCTTGATTTTGTCTGGGCGCTAAGCCTGATCTTGGTCGGAACCTTTGGCATCTATTCCGCGTACAGCGGTCATTGATCGGCCACCGCAAACATCATGACAACCTGATAATTTCACTACTCTGCCGCCTCCGAATAGGTGTCCATTGGCGGGCAGGTGCAGGTCAGGTTTCGGTCCCCCCAAACGTTGTCCACGCGGTTCACCGAAGGCCAGTATTTGTCCACGCGAAATGCGCCCGCAGGGAAGCATCCGACCTCACGGCTATAGGGTCTGTCCCAATCTTTCACGAGGTCTTCCATCGTGTGTGGCGCATTCATCAGCGGGTTATTCTTCGGGTGCGCCGTGCCATTTTCGATCTCGGTGATTTCCGCCCGAATGCCCAGCATGGCGTCACAAAAACGATCAAGCTCAGCCTTGTTTTCGGACTCGGTTGGTTCGATCATCAGGGTGCCCGCGATAGGAAAGCTCATCGTTGGGGCGTGAAATCCGCAATCGATCAAGCGTTTGGCAATGTCATCGACACTGACATGTGCGCTGTCGGCAAACGGGCGCGTGTCGATAATGCATTCATGGGCAACACGCCCCGTTGGCCCTTTATATAGAACGTTGAACGCGCCCTCCAGCCGCTTGGCGATGTAATTGGCATTCAAAATCGCCACACGGGTCGCTTGGGTTAGGCCGTCGCCACCCATCATCAGGCAGTAGGCCCAAGAAATTGGCAAGAGAGATGGTGATCCGAACGCGGCAGCCGAAACCGCCCCGTCGCCCGTTGTTGGATCACCGGGCAGATGGGCAATCAAATGTTCTTTCACGCCAATTGGCCCCATCCCCGGGCCACCGCCACCATGCGGGATACAGAACGTCTTGTGCAGGTTAAGGTGGCTGACGTCGCCGCCAAGATCGCCGGGGCGCGACAACCCAACCATCGCGTTCATATTCGCGCCGTCAATATAGACCTGCCCGCCGTGGTCGTGGGTGATCTGGCACACGTCGGTCACGGTTTCTTCAAACACTCCGTGGGTTGATGGATAGGTGATCATACATGCGGCAAGGTTATCGGCGTGTTGTTCCGCCTTTGCCCGAAAATCGTCCAGATCAATGTCACCATTCGCGGCTGATTGAACTGGCACGACCTTCCATCCCACCATATGGGCAGACGCCGGATTGGTGCCATGCGCCGACATCGGGATCAGGCAAATGTTGCGATGACCTTGACCGTTTGCACGGTGATAACCTGCAATGCTCAACAGCCCTGCATACTCGCCCTGCGCGCCAGAATTGGGCTGCATGGAAATCGCGTCATAGCCTGTGACATCACACAGTTTTGCCGACAGATCATCGATCATTTCCATGTACCCCGCCGCTTGGTCGCGTGGGATGTAGGGGTGCAGCAGCGCGAATTCGTCCCACGACACAGGCATCATTTCCGCCGCAGAGTTCAGTTTCATCGTGCACGACCCCAGCGGGATCATCGCGCGGTCTAGCGCAAGATCACGATCGGCCAGACGACGCATGTAGCGCATCATCTCAGTCTCGGCGCGGTTCATGTGAAACACCGGGTGCGTGAGGTAGTCAGACGTACGGATCAGCTTTTCAGGCACATGATAATGCGGCGTGTAATCCTTGTCTTCGCGCTCAATTCCGAACGCACGCCAGACAGCTTCGATTGTGTCCGAACGGGTCCGCTCGTCCAGTGTGATGCCGATCTGCGTATCCCCAACAGCGCGCAGGTTGATGCCTTCGTCCACAGCAGATTTCATCACGGCGGCTTGCAGCGGTCCGACGTCGACAGTGATGGTGTCAAAGAATGTCACAGGGGCAACTACAAACCCTGCTATTTTCAGGCCTTCGGCCAAACGGGCAGTTTTGCGGTGGATGCGTTGGGCGATTGCACGCAACCCTTCAGGGCCGTGAAACACCGCATAAAAACCTGCCATAACGGCCAACAACGCCTGCGCCGTACAGACATTACTGGTCGCTTTTTCGCGCCGGATATGTTGTTCGCGGGTTTGCAAAGACAGGCGGTAGGCGCGGTTGCCATGGCTATCAATCGACACACCCACAATCCGTCCGGGCATGGAGCGCGCATAGGATTGTTTCGTCGCCATATAGGCCGCATGCGGGCCGCCGTAACCGACAGGCACACCAAAGCGCTGTGTGCTGCCAACGGCGATATCAGCCCCCATTGCGCCGGGTTCTTTCAGCAATGTCAACGACAGCGGGTCAGCGGCAATAATTCCGATGGCTTTGGTCGCGTGCAGCTTTTCCATCTCAGGCGTAAAATCGCGCAGATGACCATAGGTTCCCGGAAACTGGAAAATCGCGCCAAAAACCACACTGGCGTCTAGGTCATCCGGCTTGCCAACCGTAATTTCGATCCCCAAGGGTGCCGCGCGGGTTTTCATCACTGCGATGTTTTGCGGATGACAGTTTTCGTCGACAAAGAAGCCCTTAACTTTGGTTTTCGCCACCCGCTGCGCCATTGTCATCGCTTCCGCGCAGGCGGTTGCCTCATCCAGAAGCGACGCGTTCGCGATTTCCAATCCCGTCAGGTCAGACACCATTGTTTGGAAGTTCAAAAGCGCCTCCAGTCTGCCCTGCGAAATCTCCGGCTGGTAGGGGGTATAGGCGGTATACCAAGCAGGGTTTTCGAGGATATTGCGCTGGATCGCAGGTGGCGTGACCGTCCCATGATATCCCTGCCCGATCAGCGATGTCAGGACCTTATTTTTGGATGCCACAATCTTCATATGATGCAAAAGTTCGCGTTCTGACATTGGCTTCCCAAAATCCAGCGGCTTTGCCTGTCGGATTTTCTTTGGCAAAGTGTCATCAATAAGCGCGTCAAGACTGGCAGCCCCAACGACTTTTAACATCTGGACCATCTCGGCGGGGGATGGGCCGATATGGCGTCTGTTGGCGAAGTCGTAGGGCAAATAGTCGGTGGGGGTGAAGGTCATGACGGGCTCCGCTCATAGGGGTAACAGGGCGTTAGGAAATCAGCTTGTTGTAGGCGGCTTCGTCCATCAGGCCATCCATTTGGGACGGGTCTGATGGTTTGATTTTAAAGAACCAGCCATCGCCAATCGCGTCCTCATTGGCCAGTCCGGGATTGTCCGTCAAAGCGGTATTCACAGCCACGATTTCGCCGTCAATCGGCGCCATGATGTCTGACGCGGCTTTGACACTTTCAATGACCACGATTTCCTCGTCTTTTACGACGGTCGTTCCGACTTCGGGCAGTTCGACAAAGACAATGTCGCCAAGCTGCGTTGTCGCGTGTTCCGTAATACCGACAACGATGACATCGTCTTCGGCCCGTAACCATTCGTGCTCTTCAGTGAATTTCATATCGGTTCTCCGGTGATTTATCGTTTAAAATTTGCAGGCGTAAATGGAAGCTTCGTAACGGTAAGCGGCAGGCGCTTACCCCTAAGTTGGCCGTAAACGACGGTGCCTTCGACAGTTTGCGCGTTCGGCACGTACCCCATGGCCATCGGCCCCCCGATTGTGGGACCAAAACCGCCCGATGTGATTGCGCCAATCGGGGTCTCATCTTCGGCGCTGGCATACAGCACCACACCCTCGCGCATTGGCGCACGCCCCTCTGGCATAAGACCAACGCGCTTGGTGTCTGAACCGGCACTGAATTCTGCCAACACGACATCAGCGCCCGGAAATCCGCCCGCGCGTGCGCCGCCCGCGCGCCGCACTTTCTGGATCGCCCAATTTAACGCGGCCTGTGCAGGCGTCGTGTCAGTGTCGATGTCGTGGCCATAAAGGCAAAGCCCGGCTTCCAATCGCAGGCTATCACGTGCGCCAAGACCAATGGCCGCAACATCACCATGTGACAGCAGTTGTCGTGCCAAATCAGCCGCGTGGGACGCAGGAACCGAAATCTCAAAGCCGTCTTCGCCGGTATACCCTGATCGCGAAACCCAACACTCCGCATCGCCAAGCATCAGCGTCGCGACATCCATAAATCGCATGTCAGCGGCTTTCGGGTTAAGCGTCGCCAACACCGCCTCCGCCGCAGGTCCTTGCAAAGCAAGCAGGGCGCGGTCCGTGATCTCGCGCACCCTCACTCCGTTAAGTTTGGCTTTCATATGCGCGATATCAGCGGCCTTGCACGCGGCATTCACGACAACAAAAATATGATCACCACGATTTGCGATCATAAGATCGTCCATGATCCCACCCGCATCGTTGGTGAAAAACCCGTACCGCTGGCGATCTTGTTGCAGGTCAAGGATATCAACAGGGATCAATGTCTCTAGCGACAGGGCCGCGCTCGCATAATCGTCGCCTGTGATGATCACTTGCCCCATATGGCTCACGTCGAACAATCCAGCCTTCTCACGGGTGTGAATGTGTTCTTGCATAACGCCCATGGGATATTGCACGGGCATGGCATAGCCCGCAAAAGGAACCATCTTCGCCCCCAGTTCTACGTTCAAGTCATGGAGTGGCGTGTGCAAAAGTTCGGACATCGGCGGCCTCTTTTATATTCGCCGATGGGAAAATTGATATTCCTGCGGCATCACGACAGTACGACGGCCAAAGCCCTCGCATATGATGCCCCCTCTGTCCTTGCGCCAACTTTAGCGCGCCTGAGATTGCTATCCCTTCGGCGGGCACAATTATACGTGCCACTCTCCAGAGTTTAGTATCAACATCGGTCCGTTGGCCTGAGAGTTTCCGAGGCGGTTGCTCCTTCGGCACCAGATGAGTGGTTCTCCCGACGTCAATGTTACGAACTTGCCTCGTCCGTCGCAGGCACGCAAGCACAATGAACCGGTTTTAGCCTTTAGATCATATTGCAGCAGCAACTTGATGATCCAAGCCCGTGTCTGCCTTGGGGCTTGACGCCTGAAGCATCTGCACTTACCCGTCCGCGCTTCTTATATATTGCCAATAGGTTCCCCCATGAGTCCGCACAGCCATTCTTTGGGCATCGACTTTGGCACGTCCAATACGGGCGCTGCTTATTTGCTGAACGGCAAGCCGCAGTTGATTGAACTCGCGCCCGGGCAAACCAGCTTTCCGACGACTTTTTTCTTTGATTATGAAACCCGCAAGACCCTGATGGGTCATGCGGCCAATCAGGCATTGCTCGACGGGGATGACGGGCGGTTCATGCGGGCGCTCAAACGCGTTCTTGGCACAACATTGATGCACCAACCGCGCCAAATCCTGAACGCGCGTGTGACATTCGTCGACATCATTGCCCGCTTCTTGCGCCACGTCAAAATGCAGGCTGAGGCCGAGACGGGCCTGACGTTTGATCGCGCTGTTTGTGGCCGACCGGTGGTTTTCCATGCCACTGGTGATCCACGCGAAGCGCAGGCCGAAGCGGATTTGCACGCTTGCTACATCGCCGCCGGTTTCAAAGACGTCTCGTTCGTTGATGAACCCGAGGCCGCCGCAATCGCAAGCGGCGCGTTAGAAAATGCGGGCGAAATCGGCTTGATCGTCGATATTGGCGGCGGCACATCGGATTTTTCCGTGTTTCGATCCGGCAATTCTGGTGTCGAAATCCTCGCCAATCATGGGGTGCGCGTCGGCGGAACCGATTTTGATCGCGCCATCAGCATTGATCGTGTGATGCCCTTGCTTGGCAAAGACGGCGCGCTGCGCAAGGTCATGGGGCCGGGCACAACGCCAGTGCCACGCGCGATTTTTAACGATCTCGCGACATGGGAAAAGATCCCGTTCCTTTATACCGCGCAAACCCGTCGATTGATTGACGAAATGCTGCGCCTTGCGATTGAGCCCAAAAAACTTGGTCGCCTTGCTGCAGTGCTGGAACATGAACTCGGCCATGAGGTCGCGTTTGCCGTTGAACAGGGCAAAATCGCCGCGAACGCGGGGCGCGACGATTCGTTAATTGCCCTTAACCATATAGAAAAGGGCTTGTCCGCGCCCCTCTCTCCAGAGGCACTCAGCAGTGTGCTCGCCCCCTACGCGGCCACCTTGCTTGTGACTGCGCAAGAGACGTTGGACCTCGCGGGGTTAGACGCGGCGCGGATCGACAGGGTGATCTACGTCGGCGGGTCCAGCCTGATGAAAATGGTGACGACGACAATGGAAATGCGCTTTCCAAAGGCCGCTCACACCTTCACCGAAGTGTTCTCGGCTGTTGCAGACGGGCTCGCGCTCGCCTCCGCGCAAAAATAGCGGTCAGTCTGGTTGGCTGTACGGCCACTACGCCAAGTCTAGTGCAGACCGCTCCCGTCGGCCTTTGGCCCAATTCAGGCCCAGCACAAAAATCAAGACGGCAGCGCCGACGCCTTCAATCAGCAGATCGGGCCAGAACACCGCAACCACACCCGGTACGATGATAAGCCTATGCAACATGTTGATCGGCGCGAACAAGAACCCTTCTAGGCAGGCCGCGAAAGCAGTCAGCGCGACGATGGCGAGGAACCCGTTCCAGACCACCAACGGTATCGGCCCCCCAAGAATGATGCTTTCGTTGAACACCATAAACAGCGGGATCAGATACAGACCCTTGGCGAATTTCCACGACTGGATACTGGTTTCCAACGGTTTGGACCCTGAAATCGCCGCCCCCGCAAAGGCCGCTAAGGCCACAGGTGGCGTCACGTTGCTGTCTTGCGAATACCAGAACACCACCAAATGCGCGATCAAAAGCGGGATGCCAAATTCTGATGTCAACGCAGGACCCACTAGGATGATCAGCACGATATAGGCGGCCGTCACGGGCAGGCCCATGCCAAGGATCAGGCTTGCCAAAAGCACGAGGATCAGCGCCAACACGATGTTGCCGCCCGAAAACGCGATCATCATCGACGAAAATTTCAACCCCAATCCGGTCAAGCCGACAACGCCGACGATAATGCCAGCCACAGCGCAGGCCATCGACACCGCGACCGCATTGCGCGCGCCCAGTTCCATCGCTTGCGCCGTTAATGACAGGCCTCGCTTACACAGCGCGATAAGACCATCCATCGTTGGTCGATCAGTCCCGTAACGCCACAACGCACGGGCCGATGCTGCCGCAATCACCGACAGAATTGCATAGAACCCGACACGCATTGGTGAATATCCGGCAACCAGCAACCACACGAGCGCCACCAGCGGCAACAGGAAATGCCAGCCATCCGCCATAACGGCGCGCACTTTTGGCAATTGATCGCGCGACAATCCGGTCATGCCCTGCTTTACGGCCGCAATGTGGACCAACAGATAGACCGCGCCAAAGTACAGAAAGGCCGGAAAAATCGACACGATCACGATGTCGACGTAGGGAACCTGCGTGAATTCGGAAATCAGGAACGCGCCCGCGCCCATAAGCGGCGGCATGATCTGCCCGCCAGTTGACGCCGCGGCCTCGATCCCGCCCGCCTGCGCTGGCGTGTAGCCAAGGCGTTTCATCAACGGGATCGTAAACGCCCCCGTGGTCACCACATTGGCAATCGCCGATCCGCTGATTGACCCCATGCCCGCAGATGCGATCACAGCGGCCTTGGCCGGACCGCCGCGCTGGCGCCCCGTTGATGCATAGGCCAGATCGATAAAGAATTTGCCCGCGCCCGTGACTTCTAGAAACGCGCCAAACAGAACGAAGACAAAAATAAATGTGGCCGCAACGCCAAGCGGCAGACCAAAGATGCCTTCGGCGCCAAGGGTCAGCTGGCTCGCCAGCCGATCAAGCGAATAGCCCCGATGATTAAGGATACCCGGCATCCAATCGGCAAGAAACGGCAACTCTCCGCGACTGCCCGCAAAGGCATAGACGATAAACGCCGCCCCGATGATCGTCATACCGAGGCCGACAGCGCGCCGCGCGCCTTCAAGCACGATAAGTGTTGTGATAATTCCGACAAAGACGTCAATCTGACGCGGGAAGATCGCGTTGGCGATAATGTCGATGTTGATTGGCACCCAACCGCCAACCAGCACTGCGCAAATGATAAGTCCGCCGTCGATAGCCCACCCAAGGGCGCCGCGTGCGCGGTTCTGACCAAAGACCGGATAGATCAAAAAGCACAGCACCAAGACAAATCCCAAATGGATCGGACGCTGGAAAAACAAGCCAAGGGGCTGCACGCCCGCCGCGTAAAGCTGGAACAGGGACAGCGCTATACCGACGACAGCGATAACCCGCAGCAGGATGTGCGGCGTCGCGATGGTCGGTTGCGGCATTGGTGGGCGTTCGGCAAGTTCGGTCGTCATATCGATCAGTTCCCTGTCAAAGCGATCCGCACACGCGCGCGCGGTGCAAGCGCCGAGAGCGAGATTTCCATCCCGTTCGCGCGAATTCGGTGATCTACAAAGCCCGCACCGGGGCGCAGGATATAGGCGTTGTTTGGCACGGGTTCATCAATGTCTTCGATCCAATACCCGCCTTGTCCGTCCGACATTTGCACGCCGCGGCCCGGAATATGGCCAAGCCCGGCCGCAAAATCCGGCTGGTGAGTGCGGACCAAAACCATTCTGCCATCGCGGTTTTCATAACAATCCGCCACCTCGAACCCTTGGACAGAGTGATGCCAAAGCACACACCAACCAGACCCTTCGGGCACGTCAAACACCGCAAGAACCGTGTCAGTGTCCACTTGGGTCGCGATCAGGCTGCCTGATTGAGCAACTGTCGCAGAAATAGTCAGGAGGAGGGCACAAAGCCCCCCTCCCATAGATTGCGTCACGGACGCAGGGCGTCAGGAACCGTCGCACCGATTTCCTCAAAGTAGCGGATCGCACCGGGGTGCAGTGGGATC
This sequence comes from Octadecabacter sp., assembly GCA_017886375.1. Lineage (GTDB taxonomy): Bacteria > Pseudomonadota > Alphaproteobacteria > Rhodobacterales > Rhodobacteraceae > Octadecabacter. The sequence goes on along the minus strand of JAGGNB010000081.1, from coordinate 92,886 downwards.
GGTGATGCGGACAAAGCCAGTTCGACTGTTGTCTGATTTGCAGCAGGGTGAACTGCCTGAAGTTCCGCGATATTTTCAAACATCGCACTGGTGATCGCATAGGCTAGATCGTCCGACATTTCCGACGATACGACCAAAACGTTTGGCACACCGATCACGGAAATATCCATGTCCACACCAGTATATGTGCCGCCCACAAGCGTCGTCACGGCAAAGACCGGATTGGCCGCATCAGCCGCTGCCAGCTCATCCGCACCAAGTTCAATCATCACGATGTTGTTTGTCGTCGCAAGGTTCAGGATCGACGACGTCGGCGCGCCAACCGACCAGAAGCCCGCGTCGATATCGCCGTTCGCCAGCGCATCTGCGGTTTCGTTGAAGTTGAGGCGCTGCTCATCGATGTCATCGTAGGAAATGCCATTGGCTGACAGGATTTGTTCGGCATTCACCTCTGTGCCCGAACCCGGTGCGCCGATTGAAATGCGCTTGCCGACCATGTCTTCAAGCGAATTGATGCCACTGCCGTCCAATGTCACGATCTGCACCATGTTGGCATAGGCAACGCCGATCGCGCGGACCATTGGCAATTGCTGACCTTCAAATCGGCCAGAGCCCTCATAGGCTTGCAGGACCGTATCCGCCAACGCCAACGCGACGTCCGCATCTCCCGTCGCAATCAGGCCCATGTTTTCGACCGACGCGCCGGTGACTTCGGCAGTCGCTGCATAACCGTCGACATGGTTGTTGATGATCTCAGCAAGACCGCCGCCCATTGGATAATAGACGCCGCCAGTTCCGCCAGTGGCGACCGAAAGCTGCTCCTGCGCAAAGGCGGGCGCCGCTACAACCAGCGTTGCAGCCGCGAGTGTTTTAAAAAATTTCATAGTTAAGTCCTCCCATGGGTCCATTGTTGCGTGCATCACTCTAGGGAAGTGACAAACACTTTCAAGGCGCATGACTATGTTGCGCAAATTTTGTGCATTAGGCTGCGCGGCACTGCAAAACGATCCAATTTGTGGCGGCAAGAATTAAGATCACGCCAACCCAGAAACCCGGTTGCGGCAGATCATCAAAGACCAGATAGCCAACCGTCCTCAGAAACACCAATCTCGCGTAGGATAACACCGCCAAGAACCCTGCCTGACCAAAGCGGTGCGCACACAAAAAGCAGAACTGCGTGGCTTGGGCAAACACTCAGACGGAGATTAGTATAAGCTATGCATGGCTTAAAGAGCCGTTAAGTCAGCGTGCCCTTGAAGATGCGCGCCAGACGGAACTGATCCATCAGGCGTGGACTGACAGCGGCAAGGTCTATGGATATCGCAAGCTGCCCCCCCTCTCGGCAGATTGCAAAGCAATCGCCTGCCGGGCAATGGACGTGGGAATTGCCATGATAATGCCGTGGCAGAAAGCTTCTTCCAGCTTTTGAAACGGGAACGGATCAGGCGGCGGACATATCTGACACGTGCTGCAGCACGGCAAGATGTGTTCGATTACATCGAGATGTTTTACAACCCGACACGCAAGCACACCACCCACGGCATGTTGTCGCCAGTTGACTATGAAACGAAACAGCAGAGAATGACCGGCGTCTAGGAAACTAGCACCAATCCACCTTGGGGAATCTATGCCAAATCGCATGCCTTGTGGCACAAACTAATAATGAGGGTTCACAAGCTGATCTTCATCGCATTCCAGAAATCATGTACCTTTGGACTCAAGCGCTAAGTTCCGACGCCCTTTGGCTTGTTTGGGCCGAGTTGCGCCTTACGTCTTCAACTACAAACAAGGAGCATGCCATGATCAGAGAAATCTTAGCGACTGTCGTGATATTCCTCGCCTCAAGTGCAAGTGCCATTGCCCAAACTCCGCTTGAGTTTGAGCAGATCGCGACATTTGACCAGCCTTGGGCCATGGCGGTGTTACCGCAAGGCGGATTTCTTGTGACGGAAAAGGCTGGCCGTCTGGCCTATGTCTCGGCCACGGGCGAGGTGCGGACGATTGAGGGTGCGCCAAGCGTGACGGTTGACGGGCAAGTGGGCTTGCACGATGTGGCTTTGGCACCAGATTTCGAAACCTCAGGGTTGGTGTATCTGACGTGGGTCGATGGCACCAACGGGGGCGCGTTGCACCTTGGACGTGGGCGGCTGGACCTGGCCGGTCCGCGGCTTGACGATTTACAAATAATTTGGCGCGCCGAACCCATGGGCGGAAGCGGCCATCCGGGCGCAATGATCGCCTTTGGCCCGGATGGCCATTTGTTTGTGACCAGCGGTGATCGCCAGTTGGGTGACCCGGCACAAGTGTTGGGTGACGGTCGGGGTAAGATCCTCCGTCTGATGGCTGACGGCGCGCCTGCCAGCGGCAACCCCTTTCCTAATGCGCCCGAAGTCTGGACCTCTGGCCACAGAAATCCCTACGGCCTTACGTTCGACGGAACCGGCAGGCTTTGGTCGCACGAAATGGGCCCGCGTGGCGGCGATGAATTGAACATGATCGTAGTGGGCCAGAATTACGGCTGGCCGCTGGTGTCAGAGGGCCGACAATACAGCGGTCGCGCCATCCCCAATCATGCCAGTCGGCCCGAGTTTACCCCGCCACTTCTTGAGTGGACACCGATCATCGCCCCAGCTGGCATGATCTATTATGATGGCTTGGTCTTTCCTGAATGGCAGGGAAGTTTGCTGTTGGGGGGCCTTGCGTCGCAAGCGTTAGTCCGTGTCGAGATCAGCGGCAACACGGCGCGCGAGGTTGACCGTTGGGACATTGGGCACCGCATTCGCGATGTGGCGACTGATGTCGATGGACAGGTTTACCTTCTCGAAGACGGGAGCAATGCGCGGTTGCTGCGGTTGATCCGTGGCAATTAGGACCAAACGAGCTAAATGCGGACGAGCTTCAAACTTCAGAGATCATAACATCTAGGCCGTAAGATGTACGCGGCGGCAATTGAAGTGCCAAAATTGAGCCACAAGCCTGTGCGAAGGACGCTAACCTTCAGGCCGCCTATCAATCACACTCCGGATCGTTGTGGCCGCAATCCGGAATGCCGGCCGTTTTGTGTGCCCAAATTCAAGCTGTTTATGAGTCTTAAAAACAGCAACACGAAACGATTTAACAGTGGGCAACGTCGACGGTTCTACAATCGCACACTCCGTCAGGCGACCAGCGGATTAGGAACCACGATACCTTTCAAAAGTATCATCAATCCGTCATTTTCAACGTCATGGTTTGTTATGTGATCTTGTCGTCATTCACATAACGTCATGTTTTTTTGAACTCTCTGTGAGTTCTTTAAGAGAGTTTTATTTCATGTTGGATTTTGTCACACGAAAGCCGCCCTTTGGGGCGGCTTGGTGTTATTGATCATCGAATGAGAGATACAATCGCTTAATATTGGAATTCTTTACTAGGTTTGGCAGTGACTTACTCTCCCACGTCTTAAGACGCAGTACCATCAGCGCAACGGTGCTTAACGACTGGGTTCGGAATGGAGCCAGGTGTTTCACTCGTGCTATGACCACCAAACCAAGAAAAGAATTCCAAGCGTCAAATTGTCTTTCGACAAAATGACGTACATATCAAGCGTCCAAGTCAGTACATCTAGTTCGTGGTATGTGTATGACTTCATTGTCTAGTATAACAACCCATTGCGCTTACCTGTGGTAAGACGCGATGCCTTGCTTCTACTGGATCAAATCAAGCCTATCGAGCCATTAGTACCAGTCAACTGAACGCATTGCTGCGCTTACATCTCTGGCCTATCGACGAGGTAGTCTACCTCGGCTCTCAGGGATATCTTGTTTTGAGGGGGGCTTCCCGCTTAGATGCCTTCAGCGGTTATCCTGTCCGTTCATAGCTACCCAGCACTGCCGTTGGCACGACAACTGGTCCACCAGTGGAACGTTCACCCCGGTCCTCTCGTACTAGGGGCAACTCCTCTCAAATATCCTACACCCACGGAAGATAGGGACCGAACTGTCTCACGACGTTCTAAACCCAGCTCACGTACCTCTTTAAATGGCGAACAGCCATACCCTTGGGACCTGCTCCAGCCCCAGGATGAGATGAGCCGACATCGAGGTGCCAAACACTGCCGTCGATATGGACTCTTGGGCAGTATCAGCCTGTTATCCCCGGCGTACCTTTTATCCGTTGAGCGATGGCCCTTCCACTCGGGACCACCGGATCACTATGACCGACTTTCGTCTCTGCTCGACTTGTCAGTCTCGCAGTCAGGCTGGCTTATGCCATTGCACTCAACGACCGATTTCCGACCGGTCTGAGCCAACCTTCGCGCGCCTCCGTTACTATTTAGGAGGCGACCGCCCCAGTCAAACTACCCACCACGCAGGGTCCCGGATCCGGATAACGGACCGCGGTTAGATATCAAACAAAACAAGGGTGGTATCTCAAAGGAGGCTCCACAGAAACTAGCGTTCCTGCTTCAAAGCCTACCACCTATTCTGCACATGTTGTGTCTAATACCAATGCGAAGCTGTAGTAAAGGTGCACGGGGTCTTTCCGTCTAACCGCGGGAAACCTGCATCTTGACAGGTAATTCAATTTCGCTGAGTCGATGTTGGAGACAGCGGGGAAGTCGTTACGCCATTCGTGCAGGTCGGAACTTACCCGACAAGGAATTTCGCTACCTTAGGACCGTTATAGTTACGGCCGCCGTTTACCTGGGCTTCAATTCGGAGCTTGCACTCCTCCTTTTAACCTTCAGGCACCGGGCAGGCGTCAGACCCTATACGTCGTCTTGCGACTTCGCAGAGCCCTGTGTTTTTAGTAAACAGTCGCCACCCCCTGGTTTGTGCCCCCACCCAAAACTTGCGTTCTGAACGGGCCTCCTTCTCGCGAACTTACGGAGGTATTTTGCCGAGTTCCTTAAATGTGGTTCTCTCAAGCGCCTTGGTATTCTCTACCAGTCCACCTGTGTCGGTTTAGGGTACGATCTCATGGTGGAGCTATTTCCTGGAACCTCTAAGCAGCCCATTCAATCCAATAAGGATGAACTACCCTCGAGATCCGTCACTACCACCTGGCCCAGGAATATTAACCTGGTTCCCATCGACTACGCCTTTCGGCCTCGCCTTAGGGGTCGGCTTACCCTGCTCAGATTAGCTTTAAGCAGGAACCCTTGGACTTTCGGCGACAGGGTCTCTCACCCTGTTTGTCGCTACTCATGTCATCATTCTCACTAGTGATCTCTCCACCGGATCCCTCACAGGCCGGCTTCATCGAAAATTCCTTGCGTCCAATCCACCCCGAAGGATGGTAAGGACGCATGGAATTATGTCACACTACGCTCTGCTACCATGCACTATGTGCATCCTAAGCTTCGGCTCATGGCTTGAGCCCCGTTACATCTTCGCCGCAGGAC